>CAISUK010000472.1 GCA_903888645.1 uncultured Pseudomonadota bacterium
CAATCCGGCTGCGGCAATGCCTGCCAGCATCTTCGCCCGAAAGACCTTGGCCAGCGCCTTGTGGTTGAACAGATAGCCATTGAGACAGCAATGCGCCAAGGCGAACTCCTTCAGCTTGAATGGTGTGACATCGATTTCAAGCGCAACTTGGCGATGCTTCGTGATCCAGACAAAATCAAGAATCAAGAGCCGCGAGCTGTTCCACTATCGGAATTAGCTGTCGCGACATTGAAGGGTTTGCCTCGGCCCAAGAAGGGTGGGGCAGTGTTTCCTGTCGAGAGAATGACCCTTTATCACGCATTCATGTACGCCTGCCAGCGAGCGAAGATCAAGGATTTCACATTCCATGATCTTCGCCATGAGGCATTGTCGCGTTTGGCGGAGCGCGGGGACTTTTCGGTATTGGAGATGGCTGCGGTTTCGGGTCATAAGACATTGCAGATGCTCAAGCGCTACACCCATTTGCAAGCTGAGAAGTTGGCGGAAAAGCTTAGAAGACCCGTTGCTACCCTACAAGGTGGAAGCTGAAGACGCTGACAGCATATGGTCAAAAGGGCTTGATCGGGGAAAAACAAAGTTTGTATACATGGTAAAACAAAGTAATATTACGTGACAAAGACATAGTAAGTCACACGCTGTGAAGCCCAATCAGAAACTTGCCGATGCCCTGAAATCTCTCAAGCGCTTGCAGGACAAGCATCGGGGAGTGATCGACTCGGGCGACCTGAAGGAAGCTCAGCGTGTCCTCTTGATCGAGGAAGGCTTCCTGCGTGTCGTGATGAAGGGATGGTACGTTTGCGCAAACCCCCGAGACCGCGAAGGGGACTCGACCGCCTGGTACGCGAGTTTCTGGTCCTTTCTCGCTGGCTATCTGGGCAAGCGATTCGGCAAACGATATTGTCTGAATGTCGAGGCATCGCTCCTGCTGCATACTCGCAGCACGGTGATTCCGCAGCAGGTTACGGCGATCGCAAGGGAAGGGGGAACGTCGGTGCTCGACTTGCCTCATGACACGTCCCTACTGATTTACCCCGATGGAAAGGCAATACCAAAGAAGCGCGAAGACATTGACGGTCTACAGGTATTTTCTCTTCCAGAAACTTTATGCAAGTTGGGGCCGCAGGCCTTCCGAAACTTGTCCCGCGAAGCCGAGATTGCCCTGGGACTGGTGCGTGATCCAGGTGACTTGTTGACAGTCCTGCTCGCCGGGGACGGCATGCCGGCCGCCGCCGGTCGGCTTGCCGGCGCATTCCGCTTCACGGGGCGCGCGGACGAGGCGGACCGCATCCTGGTCACGATGCGGCAGGCAAAATACGATGTCCGCGAAAGCAATCCGTTTGAAATTGCGACACCACTGTTGGGGGTTACCCGAGAGCGTTCGCCCTATGTCATGCGTCTCCAATCCATGTGGGCGGGGTGGCGTGACGATGTCTTGTCCATCTTTCCAACGGCACCCGGATTGCCGCACTCCGCCAAGGACTATCTACGGAATGTCGCCGATCGCTATCGCGCGGATGCGTACAACTCGCTCTCGATCGAGGGCTATGAAGTCAATGACGCCCTGATCGACCGGGTCGCGAAGTCCGGCTGGAATCCTGATGGCAACGCCGAGGATAGACGGGACCGCGATGCGCTGGCCGCTCGCGGATATTTCCAAGCCTTCGAGGCGGTGAAGACCAGTCTCAAGCAGGTACTCGTCGGCAAGAACCCTGGGCAAGTATTTCGTGTCGATCATCATCGCTGGTATGGGGAACTCTTTGCTCCGGCAGTGACGCTGGGCATCCTGGAGCCCCACCAACTCGCCGGCTATCGTAGCGGACCGGTCTATATCCGTAACTCGATGCATACGCCGTTGCCGAGAGAGGCATTGGTCGATGCCATGCAGGCGCTGTTTGATCTGCTGTCCCAAGAACCCGAGCCAGCGGTTCGCGCCGTGCTGGGGCATCATCTGTTCGTGTTCATCCATCCTTACTTTGACGGCAACGGCCGCATCGGCCGCTTCCTACTGAATGCGATGCTGGCGTCTGGGGGATATCCGTGGACCGTAGTGCGGGTGAAACGGCGTGACACCTATATGGGTGCCCTGGAGAGCGCAAGTGTCGGAGGGGACATCAAACCCTTTGCCCGGTTTCTGGTCGAGGAAATGTTGGATACCGGTGGATGATATTGTTTGCCGCCAGCTAAAACATGAAGAAGACTTTTGATCACAGTGGGCGCGTACCCCGCCAAGAAAACTTCACTGCTCAGATGGTCGCAGGCAAATCAAATATCGTACTTTCAAATCTCAAATCGAGTGGCAATCCAGGTACTGATGGCGCTGTAAGTCAGCCTCAGTAATGAATCTAGAAACCGGACCTTCATCAGCAGCGCTGCTGATGATCAGTTGCCCCTTTGTGCGTGTCATGCCGACATAAAACAAGCGACGCTCTTCCTCGGGCGTAGCCTCAATGTCAGAGACCATGATCTCGGGGATTTTAAGCTGCCCCCAATTTGAAGGTCAGGCGAAGATCAGTACGAGGAAATAGGGTTTCGGTGGCGGAAAGGCCGTAGCGAGAAAATCAGCAACGCAGCGATGAACTTCATTGGCGACGATCAGCGGCTGCATGATCGGGGCCGCTTAGTCCGACACAGTCGGAAACGGGGTGATTCCGGACATCACCGATTCCCGCGTTCCTGGCTGAACCACTGTGCCAGGCTCTCGTCTTCCAGGGCGTAGGCGCCGCGAGCGGAGCGCCAGATCAGGTTCTTCTCGCGCAAGCCGTCCAGCGCCGCCTGCACCGTGTGCGCGGCAAGCGCCTCCTGGCGGAGGATCTCGCGATAGGCTTTCAGTGAATCCTCGGTGAAGGGGGAAAAGTCCTTGCCCTTCTTCACCATGACTCCAAGCACCGCCTGCTGCAATTCGGTCAGGCCGGCAACCTCGCTTTCCATGCTGTCCCAGATCCGGTTGCGTATGCCTTCGGCACCTTGCTTGAGCATTTGCCCCAGATTGCTGGCGTCTCCCAAGTCCAGCGCGATTTCGCCAATCATCGTTTTCAGCAATTCGGGGCGATGGCCAACCCATTGGAAGGCTTCGTACATGTCCTGCTTGCCAAACTGATTGCCGGCGGCAAGACGAACATTCACCCAGTCGGTATAGGCATCGGTGAAATCCTGCTTGAGCAGCGGGAAGGGCGTGACCTGCGAACCGAAAAACGGCTGGTCCTTCTTCAGAACCAGGTGCGCCAGCTTGTCGCGGTGCGAGCCGGTGAATACCAGAAACAGGCGTGTCCCCGCCATGCCCTGGTTAAGACTGTCGCGCGCGGCCTTCAGCGCGAACATGGCGTTGACGCCTTCGTCGCTGGTCAGCGCATGTTGCGCCTCATCAACGATCAGCAATACCGGCTGGCCTGTCTTGTCCGCAAGATGCGCCAGGGCGTCCGCCAGCGTGATGCCGCCGGCTTGGCCCACCTTGGACAAATCGAAGCTGAGGGCGCCCATGATGCTGAACTTGTCGAGACCGGTCGACTTGGCCATTTTGGCGATGGCGCCCTGATGTTCGGCGATGGCGCTCTTGATCGCCTCGGCAAGCAGCAATGCCGGGTCGCGCGATCGGTCGGACCACAAGTCGACGTAAATGCACGACCAATTGTGGCGCGCGGCCTCGGGCACCAGGTCTTCGCGCAGAAAGGTGCTCTTGCCGGTACGGCGGGGTGCCGCCAGGAATAGGCCGGACGAGTTATCGACCAGACCCTTGCCTTCCAGGCTGTTGCACAGATCCTCCGCCAAGGCTTGGCGGTGAAACGAAAAGCGGCTTTGCTCCTGCGTCATGGCACCCTCGCCCGGGATTTATTTGTAATTATATTCTCGTACTAATTTATACTTGTCAATATAAAACACTAAAAAACCCTGGCGTGCTACCGATTTCAGTTGAGCGCCTGCCTAATTCAAACCCCGGTTTCACTATTCCCGGTCGAAGGCGCGGGGCTAGCTTCCCTGCTTTCGAACACCGCCCAGGCCGTGCAATAGTCCGCCTCCCGATTGGCGAAGGCGAAGGGGGCAAGGTATTCGACGACGCGCTGAACAGGGCCGCCGGGCTGTGTGTCGTCGGTGATCGCGCGGCGGATGTGGGTGCCGGGCGGTAATTTTCGCGCGTCTTCCCATCCGACTGGGCGGGAAGTTGTTTTGCCGGCCGGCAGGGTGATCTCGCACGGAACATCGCGCCGATTGGCCTTGCGCGGCAGGCCGACGCCAACCAGGCCCTTGCTGGCGGTGAAGGCAATGCGGCCGTTTGCATCGTACCAGGTGTCGGCTTCGTACTGGCGCATCACCGGAAACTGCAGGGCAATCGCATCAAAATGATAATGACATTGTCGTTGACCC
>CAISUK010000473.1 GCA_903888645.1 uncultured Pseudomonadota bacterium
ACCACCGATCTCCTTGGCAATAGATTACGCCGACATGGTTCTTCACCTCGAAAGCGAAGACACCCATCGGACCAACGAGGATTCGATCAATCTCCCCTCTGTGATTTCGGCAACCAGCGATCAGCGTCCAGTCATTATCAAGACGCTCCTGCAGGAAGTCATCCAACATGCGCTCACCCTCATGCCCGTTGTCCCACAGAATTTCCTCCTTGCTCGCAGACCGGATCAATGGGGAGCTTGGTGTAGGTCTCTTGCGCAGCGTTTCGTAATCCATAAATGTCTTGATTACACCGAGCGCATTTCGATGACACCAGGCAGTGGCAAACGCATGCCCCCTTCCCTCGCTCTCTCTTTGTCGAGTCTCGATAGCTAACCTGTATTGCTCGGTTTCTACCGTATAGGCATTCTCGCGTTGCCGTCGTGCCTGTAACGCTTTGTCCTCTGCATAGCTGGACAGAACGATGATCTTGATTGTTCCGCGAGCTGATTTCGAGGAAGCAGGCTTGGCCAACAGTTGTGATCGATTTTCCGATGCAACGTCACGCGACATATCCGAACGACTGAGGGATGGCAACCATCGCGCCAATAACGCGAAGATCGCCGCCAAACTGAATAAGGTCACGACAATCGTCATTGGCACGCCCCAGCTATATCACTTGGCGAATCAGGCGACCACCCGCGTATTTGGGCAGTTTCGGAACAATCCGGTTGTATTCCGAATCGCGAAGCGCTGTCGCCATTACCAATCCGAACCATTCCCGCTTGACGATAAACACGTTCATGGAATCCGGGTGGTGGATCGCCATGGTGTCTTCACCATACTTCCTGACAATGCGCTGCCATTCGGTTCCAGGAATATCGACCCGTTGAGATTGCGGAATAATCGTTTCGAGAATGCGCCATGCCCGCGTCCATTTGTGATCCGGAACTTCCGATAACGCCATGCCAGCCTTGATTTGATCGACTGCCGCGAACCGCTCCACGAAACGGTTGAGTGCATGGCGGCTTACTACGATATTGCCTGCCTCGCTGGGTATGAACGCCATGGGAGGGATGTCCAGCTCACTCTCGTAATTCTGGATGATCCTCGGTTCGTCGAATTCCTGCCTGCTTGGCGCAACGACCGAAATGCTGGCCTCAAAATACTTGGTGGCCAGGAATTGGGAGAATTGGGCCACATGCAACTTATCCGTGCGGCCTGCATCATCCTTTTTCAAAGCCCCCTTCGCTACGGCCTTCTTGATGGCGCCACACGAGACCTCGATAGCGAGCCCATTCCCCAGTCGGTTTTCCCCTTGAACCTCAGCCACACAGAGGAGATGGTGTATTGCCCCCAGCTCGGCAAGAATGATCCGATCCGCAGCGTGTCTGGAACTGAGCTTAACGGTGACGGCCCCGCCGAGTGAAGGGATACTGGCATTATCCCTTCGCCACTTCCATCGGGTAACAAAGGCGTCATCCGCCACAGGGTTTGTCATTACTGAAAGCGTATCCATACGTATTTATTGAACCTTTGCCTTCAACCTCACTTTTTCCATGGCGGTTTTCCATGCACGAGATTTCGTATTGCCCTCTGCCAGCGCATTGGCTTCGGACTGAGTCAGCTCAACCACCAGCCGATTACTTGCCCTCCGAATCCGTATCTCACCCGGAACTGCCTGGATATCCAGTTGGTCATCTTCTTTGAATCCCGCCCGTTCCAACAACTCTTTGCCAAACGTTGTCCCAAGCGAGTTGCCTATACGACGTAATTTCATAGCGCATCCTGAAAGTATCGCAATCACTTATCTGCAGGATGGTGACGTGACCAGCAACTATCGCCATAGCCACCATGATCTTCACACTGCTTGACAAACTTTCATCACGTGATTACTGTGTAACTACACATCAGGATACTGCAAATCGACAACAATATGGATTACATGCTCTTCTGGCTCGCGGTTTTCGGGAACCTCGTACTTGCTTTTTTCGCCATCAGATTTGGGCTCCTATCTTTTGGCTGCTTTGCCAGGAATGAGATTTCCTGTGGGTTTAATAAGTTGGCGCTTTCCGTTTTCCTTTTTGCACTCACGGTACTTTTCCCGGAATCGCTGATATCTGGAGACAGGGAAGCTGGGAAACTTGGGTTGATTGTTTGCCTCCTAACGCCGTTCGTCGTGATAGTCATCAAGCTCTTGCCCATGAGAATGTTTGCGGGTGAAGAGTCTTCAGCCTTATCTGTCAGGGTAGCGCGGCAACATCCTCAAATGGTGATGGGGCCCACGAACAACAGCGGCCTGTTCCCCTCCGATGATCTCTCCAACCCCAGCAACACCCTTTGGCCCGGTAATAATTCTTGAGCATCTAGCGACTGCTGGGTGGCGGAGTTTCACCGCTGCCACTCGATTTCACTCCAGATGCACTGCTCTCCCCTGACGCAGGTAGTCCGGGCTTCGACTGGGTACCGATGAGATTTCCTACCTTTGATTCCCAGAGTGCCCATGTGTCACTCAGCACATCACCTGACCTTCCCACCTTCTTGACCTCGCTCACACCCGCTGAAGGTATCGGCATACTCGACGCTTAGGGCTGCTGCGCCCCCAGCACTTCACTGGCTTTCGATTCACCATACGCAAGCGTTTTATCCAAGGCATCATTGACCCTGCCAGCACCTTGCACGGCCGTCTGCAGCACAGGATCGCGCGACTGACCAGCCTGAGCTCGATCTGCCGCCGCTTCTGCAACCGCCGATCCCGGCGTTCCAACGCTTGTATTGACGCCCGGAAGATTCTCCATCATTGATCGCGACACACCGTCAGGCATCACCTGCCCAACCGCATTCGTTGCCGCCAGCCCAAGGAGTGCCTGCGAACCTGGAGCGGTCTGATTCGTAACCTTCTGCTCATGCGGCCGGCCTTGGCCTTCTACCGCCGCCTTTCCGGCGACAATGTTCTGCTGAGCGTGAGCTTGAGAAGCGGCAACCTGGTGAGGCAGATCGCTAGTGACACCTATATTCGGATCAACACCGGCACCAGCAGCTGCTCCTTTGACCTTGCCAAGCCACTCCCCGCCCCTTCCTGCAATGTCCTCAGCCGAGGGAATTCCCGCCTTGCCTTGATTGAACAAGGCTTGCACGTCCCCTGCCGTCTTGATCTCGCCCACGCCAGCTGACAGGTTTGGTTCAATACGCTCCTTGAAGAAGCGCTCGACGAACGGCGTCAGGAGCTCAGGATTCTTTTCGGCCATCTGGGCAACTGTTCCGGCATCGAAGTTTCGCCCAAGAAGATCCTGATTGTTACGCTGGCTCCCCATCCAGTCCGAGAACTGCCGAAGCATTCCGGTTTCCCATGCGCCCGAGTTCTCGCGTGCCCTCGATGCGGCTTCCTTCAAAGCGACTGATTTCTGGTGGCTTGCTGAGGCCTGATCCATGTGCTGTTCGGATCGATCGAGGTTCGCGCGAACCCCCTCCATGGCGCGTTTGCTTGATTCATCGGATGAACTGAACGAAGATTCCTGTGACGCACGCCGTACCTTGTCGATTGATTCAGAAAATCCAGACTCCTTGGCGTGAGTTTTCGCAGCTTCGAGCAACTGCTTTGCGGTCGCCTCCGAGGTTCCAGCCACCTGCGCCGCCGCTTTGACGCTGACCGGCGAAACCAGATCAAGCGCTTTCGGATTCTGTGCTGCAATTTCAGCCATACCAAGGATCCTGGCTGACTGGGATTGATCCAATCCATGTTTGCTGGCAAAGCTATCGATGCTCTTTTGGGCCTGGCTCACAGCCTGTGTGAAACCTGATTGGTCACTAATGCCGGAGCGAGATCCAGCCTGATCACCCTTTGAATGCATACGCGCAAAATCGGCGGACTGCTGAATCGCTGCTGCAGTTGCTGAGGCTGCAGTGACGACATTCCCCACAGACGCCGTTTCAGCAACCTCTGATTGGTGTTGAAGCGCGCCGGATATTCGCGATCCGGTATTGAGTTTGAGGTTCATCTTGTGCTGCATGGCTGATGCATCTGCCGCAATCGTGCCATCACCAAACGTGGTTGTGCTTACACCGTTTTGTCCGACATCAGTACGGACAGTTGCTCCAGTGCGCACAGTCGGTGCCATGTTGTACTGTCCGGCAGTTATCTGATCACTTCTGACTGTGTTGTCGAGAAAGCGTCCCCCAGATGCGCCAGCGCCTTGTGTCGACGAGGCAATTGCCGATGAGGCGGCGTGAAGCGATCCTTGAACAAGTCCCCAGGCGATTACAGGGATCGACAAGGTTAGATAAGCGGCCACGTTCATATCGTCAATTGCCGTCGATCCAAGCCAATTGGTCAGACTGCAAGATAGATAACTATCGGAATTCGCGGCAACCATCGAACCGATGGCGCTCTTGCTCTTGATGTTCATCATGTAGTTCATGACCGCATACAACGGTGGCCAAAGCTGAACCCACAACAGAGTCCCAAGATAGCCTTTCAGAAAGGTCCCGGCATACTGCCCTGCGACAACAATCATGATGACGACAATAGGAAATACAGCATAGGCCATCATTTCGATGGCGTTTCTGAACTTCGGCATGCCGCTCATTGCGACTGAATAGGCGGTGGAGGTGGTGGCCTTGTAACTACGAATCCCAGCCGCCGTTGCCGTGGCTTGCTGAACCTGGGCAGCATCCCCCATTTGAGCGGCGACTCGCGCCGGCGCATCGATGATGTAGTTGCACATCGCCCCTTGCTTGATTTGGTCGAGTACGGGCGTAGCCGATGCCGATGGCGCAAAGAACTGCTGTGTACTGGTCAGTGCGTTGGCCAATGACGCCCTGGCGGTTGCAAGCGACATTTCAGGATACAAGCCTTGGGCCCGGAGCCCCAGCACCACATTCGAGTCGGTATTGATTTGAGTTGTCAGTGCTGCATAGGCATTGGGGCAGCTGACCGTAGATGTCACGGATGGATCCGTGTAATCGGCAATCGTCACCAGGAGGCCTGGATTGGTATTGGCGAAGGTCTGCCAGATGTTCTCCGTCTTGGCCAGGTTGTCATGATTGATGGCGCCTGCAGCGAGATCCGGAATCACGCATTCCCGATAGAACTCGTCGAGGTTGCGCATCAGTACCGGGCTGGCAAACTGAGTTCCCAGTCGTTCAAGCATCACCCGGTGACCGAACAGCGTTCCGGTTTTGCGAAGTTGCACATCATCCGGCAACGAAAACACCGTCTCGAACGCCGTGGTCAGCCAGTCGCCGATCTTGCTCGTTCCGTGAGCCAATGCCGCGAGTCCAATCGGGACATTCGCCACCACCTGGGCCGGATTGGTGCCGGTGCGATCAACGATCATCACATTGCTCTTGGGTACCAGCAACATGCCGTGCATCAATGCCAACATGATCACCCAGCGCCAGAAATCTTCCTGTTTGCCTTTGCCGGCCAGAACCGCCAATACCAAGCCGATGATCATCACGAGGGCCAGTGTACGCAACAGGCCATTGAAATCACCACTGCCGGTTATGGCGGCAATCGCATTGAACACGTTGACCAGCTCAAGCGTGTTCCAGTAAGCGTAGATCTCGAAGTTCACTGACAGTACCTATCTTTGCTTCATTGACTGCAAGGCACCATCAGCGATTGAATGCAAGCAGTGATTTCTGCACATCCACCGGGAGCGATCGCAACATGGTTTCATGTAACCATTGCGTCGTTTTCTGCAACTCGGCCATGGCCACTGCCTGCTGAAACTTCGCCATGTATTCCGAGACGGCCAGTTGCCGAACGCTTGCAATCTGCTCATTCAAACTCGCACTGGCCTGAACGATGTCCTGAGACTGGGCTGCGGAGTTGTTTGAAAGCGCCTTCTGTAGCGTGCGTACCATCTCGGTGAACCAGTTGTAGGCAAGCTCCACAGCAACGGTCTGGGAGTAGTTGTTTGTTAGCAGAACCGGTCCTCCACGACTCATGGCAGCGACGTTGGCCAGCCGCCAGACGGGAATCGAGGAATTCATATACACGGCATAGTCGATGCCGCTAAAACTTTGTCCTTGACGGTTCTGAATATTGGTTGTGGCCTTCTCCATGGTCTGCCGAACGTGCCAGGACAAGGAAGAAACCGACTGATTGGTTTCAGCGGTAGGGTTCATGCAGTCGAAATCGGTACCGCATTTGAGCAAGGTGACATCATTCTTTGTCTGCGTTTCGGGGTTGCCGACAAAATCGCTGAACTTGATGCCTGTCGGCCCAACATAGCGCCAAAGCGGTTTATCGCCGTTTTCGTTCCCGGTAGCCCCCGGGGGGATGATGATGATCGTCCCAACCATGCTCATCATCAGTTCCTTGAGTTCATCGGGCGTATCGGTTTTTTGCAGGGCTTTCCAGACGACATTGCCCGGCTCGAGAATTTCTTTCAGGTTTGCATCTGCGTTCGCGGCCTGCTGGCGTGCCTGCTTTTTGGATGATTTATCCTGGCGCCAACTGTCGAATGACTGAAAACTGTCCGGCCACAGGTTCGAGAGCAGGGATCCGGTTCCCTGGGCATTCGCTTGTTCCTTCTTGTCGGAGAGCATGGGCCCCAGCGTGGCTGTCACGACGCCTTCGGCCATCTGGCATGAATTCATGTTCATGTTGTTGATTTTCGATGCCTGATCCTGGAGGTACTGAAGCAGGTCCGCCAGATCGGGAGAGACTGACTTGACCGCCATCATGAAGGCGTAGCCCACCGCATTGTTTGCGATGTTGCGCAGCAACGCCGTCAGTTGCTCAGAGTTGATGAATGAAAAGGAGCCGGCAAACAAATCGATACCACCGCAACCCGCGCGAATCGAGGGTGGAGCGATCGACGCCATCTGGTAGTTGCGGATCGGGGTGCGCATGTACATGCTGCCACCGGTATAAACCGTTCCGGTCTGTCCGCTGATGACCTGCGCGCCAGTCAGATTGCCGTAGGCACCCATCTCGTTGAACCATCCCTGCATCTGGGCCTGGATGCTGGCCATGGATGAGGTACTGAATGTAATGGCCAGAATCCCCGCTAGAACGCGCATTTTGAGCATGGTTATCCCCTTCAGTAGAGCTCGCCGGGGCGCGTGCTGGTCAGCACATAGATGCGCTCCATGACATCTTGGGCCGAGATCACACCGGAGCTGAGCGGTATGAGTCGCTTGTCCTTGACGTTGCCTAGAACAAGCATGGGCACCTGGCGAATCCCGAGTTTCTGCACCATGCCGTTATCGCGTTGCGGGTTCGGGTACTCGGGCAACACCCCGCCATCCACGCTGACAGGAAATACGGTGATGCCATAGGTTTCACTCAGGAACTTGAGTGTTGGAGAGAGCCTGTGGCAATAAGGGCAGTCCGAGCGAAAGAAAAAGAAAATTCCCCATTCCCTGGTGACTTCATCCAGAGTCCTTCTTTCTTCCGACTTGCGGGTACTGGTGTAGGTCGCGATGGCGGCATTGTTCGCCGGCCGCTTCAGCTCATAATTCAGATCCGGGTTCTGCCAGACGACACGCCGCCAGACATCCGAATACAGCGA
>CAISUK010000474.1 GCA_903888645.1 uncultured Pseudomonadota bacterium
AGACGTGTGCTCTTCCGTCTAGGCCAATGGCGCTTTGGGGAAACTACAGGAAGCCTTGTCTGGCTTCGATGCGGTATTGCGTGCGTGTCCTGGCAGCGTCGAAGCGCTGAATGCCCGCGCCTATACCTTGCAGCAAGCCGGACGGAGCGCGGAAGCACTCTCGAGTTATTCAATATCGCTGGATTACGCTCCCGATTGTGCGGAGACGCTGAACAATCGCGGCGTGGTCTTGCAATCGCTCGATCGCAGCGAGGATGCGCTTGCCAGCTACGATCTTGCACTTGCGGTCGATGGCGAACATGTCGAGGCGCATTTCAACCGTGGCAATTCGCTTTATGCGCTGGGCCGGCAGGAAACGGCATTGGCCAGCTACGACCGGGCCCTGAACCTTCGCCCTGGTTACGCCGAGGCACACAACAATCGCGGCAATGTGCTGCACGATCTGGGTCGAGACATCGAGGCCATCGCCAGCTATGACGACGCTATCGAACTCGACCTTGACTATGCCCAGGCGTTTTTCAACCGCGGCGTCACCCTGCAATTCATGGAGAGGAGCGAAGAGGCCCTGGCGAGCTATGCCAATGCGATTCAGATCAGGCCGGACTATGCGGAAGCGCTGAACAACCAGGGCAACACGCTGCAGAACCTCGATTTGTACCAGGACGCGCTAGCCAGCTACGGTCAGGCCCAGCAAATCGAGCCCGACTATGGCGATGCGCACTGGAACGAGGCCCTGTGCCGGCTGAAGATCGGGGATTTCGACAAGGGCTGGGAAAAATACGAGTGGCGATGGCAGAACTCGATATCCAACCCGGAAAAACGGCTGTTTTCGCAACCGCTATGGCACGGCAACGAAGACCTGCGCGGCAAGAAAATCCTGCTCCATGCCGAGCAGGGCTTCGGCGACACCATACAGTTTTGTCGCTATGCCCGGATGGTTGCCCAGCGCGGGGCGAAAATCACGCTCGAAGTGCAGCCATCCCTGAAAGCGCTGTTGAAAGACATTGAAGGTGTAACAAACATTGTCGATGTGATCGACGCTGCGCAATACGACTTTCATTGCCCGCTCCTCAGTTTGCCCTTTGCCTTCGGCACCAGGCTATCGACTATCCCGGCAAGCCTCTCGTATATCAGAGGCGATCCGTTGCTGGATCTATTCTGGCACGACAAATTGGGGAGGAAATCCTCGCCGCGCGTCGGGCTGGTGTGGGCCGGGAGCAAGAACAACAAGAACGATCGTGCCCGCTCAATTCCCTTGCTCGAGTTGAGCAGAATCCTGCGCAATGACATCGATTGGTTCAGTCTGCAGAAAGAGCTTCCCCCGGACAGCGAGTCATTTCTGAATCAGCGAGGAATTGAACATTTCGAAGACTGCCTTGCTACGTTCTCCGACACTGCGGCAGTCATTGGCCAAATGGATATCGTGATCTCGGTGGATACCGCAGTGGCGCACCTTGCCGCCGCTCTGGGCAAGCCGACGTGGCTGCTGCTGCCACAACATGCGGATTTTCGCTGGCTGCTGGGCAGACGGGACAGCCCTTGGTATCCCACGGTGCGCGTTTTTCGTCAGCCAACTAGCGGCGATTGGACGGGTGTGTTTGCCAGCCTGACCAGGCAGTTGGCGCTGCATGTCGATGGCGTTTGAGCGCCGTGCCATAGATCACAGTCGCTTTTCAATACCCTTGCGCCAAGCTGGTTCAGTACCTTATCTGGGGTAGTAAATTACCCAGTAAAGACGATTGTTCCCCACATGCGGACCGTCTAGTCTCGTCGGACTAGAACAAATCAAATATCTGGAGGCACACACCGATCTTTGGCCTTTGCGATGTCCCACTTTATCAGGGAGTTGCAGCAGTTGATCGGTTTTCCGTATGAATTTGCGCCTCCGTATTTCGTCCTCGGGATGCATTGCGGCCGCGGTGTCATCCAAAGTCTGTACTGATCCAGCGTCCCTGTTGCTTGGTGGGGTCGCGGGTTTGTGTTGCGTGTGGACATCGGCCGTGCATTGTCCGCAATTTCCCGTCTCATTTTTCCGTCTCATTTTCCATTCTTCCCTCTCGTGATTGCTCTTAAAAGGAGACAGCACCATGGCACTCGTCAAGAAAGCAGCGACTACCCCTACGCCCGCCTCGTCTGACGGCAAGACTTCCGCCGTCGCCGCCCGTGAAGCCGAAGCGCAGCGCAAGAAAGCCCGCACCCTGGGCAAGCAGCAGCAGGCTGCGGAGCGTATCGCCGCCGCCACCGGCCAGTTGTCGTCGGGAATCAACGAAGCCGCCTCGGCTGCCGAAGAACTGAAGCGCTCGACCGATCAGATTGCCACCGGCGCCGAGGAAGCCTCCGGCGCGGCGCAGGAGTCACTGGCGGCATTCACGCAGGTTGGCGCCGCCATTACCCGCCAGTTGCAGAATGCCGACCTTAGTCAGACCAAGTCCGAAGCCACCCAGGCACTGGTGGCCAAGACCAGTGCCGACATCGCCGTCATGATCACCAACGTCGGCGTTGCCGCGCAGCGCCAGGCTGGTTCGGTGGAGATGGTCGCCGAACTGGAGAAACAAGCGGCCAGCATTGGCGACATCGTCAAGGCGGTCGCCCGCATCGCCGACCAGACCAATCTGCTGGCCCTCAATGCCGCCATCGAGGCCGCCCGCGCCGGCAAACATGGCAAGGGTTTTGCGGTGGTGGCGGATGAAGTTCGCACGCTGGCAGAAACCTCGGAAAAGAGCGCCAAGCAGATTTCCGATCTGGTCGGGCAGATTCAGCAGGAAGTCAAGGTGATCGCCGAAGGCATCAGCGGCGCCGCCAAGACCATCGAAGGCGAAGTGGCAAACGGCAAGACCATTACCCTGCAACTCGAGCAGATTCGTATCGATGCCATCGATATCACCAAGGGTGTGCGTGAGATCGCTACCGGCGCGACACAATCCGATGCGGCGGCCAAGCAGGCGTTGAAGGGGTCGCAGGACATCGCCGCCGCTGCCGAAGAGCAATCCGCTGCCGCCGAGGAAGCTGCCAAGACCGTCGAAGAACAGACTCAGGCACTGGCGCAGAGTGAGCAGGCGGCACAGAGTCTTTCGGAAATTGCCGAAGATCTTAAGAACTCTACCGACGTCGCCAAGAGCGCCGAGGAAGTCGCCTCCGCAGCGGAAGAATTGTCATCGGCCGTGCAGGAAATCAACCGCTCCGGTACGCAGATCATGGCGGCCATCGAACAGATCCGCAAGGGTTCGGAGGTCCAGGCCGCCGCCGCCGAGGAATCGTCCGCCGCCGTCAATCAGATCGAAAAAGGTGTCGAACTGGCGCAGCAGCGCGCCACCGCTGGCGGCGAGAAGGTAAATGCCATCAAGAACCTGCTCGGTGTCAACAAGACCGCTATCGATTCCCTGATTACCGGTGTCACGAACTCTGGCGAGGCGACGCGCGGCAGCATTCGGCAGATCAAGGATCTGGAACTGGTTTCGCGCCGCATTGACAAGATTGTCGATGCCATCACCACCGTTTCCATTCAAACCAACATGCTGGCTGTCAATGGCTCGATCGAAGCGGCACGCGCCGGTGAATTCGGCAAGGGCTTCGTCGTCGTCGCCACCGACATCCGCAACCTGGCCCATGATTCGGCGGAAAATGCCGACCGCATCAAGGATCTGGTCAAGGGCGTGCAGGACCAGATCGGCATGGTCGGGCGGGATCTCGACGAGATTCTCGCCGCAGCCCTGAGCGAAGTGGAAAAAGCCAAGGCCAGCACCACCAATCTGGTCACCATTGAAACCGACATCGCCGATGTCGAAAAGGGCACCGCTGAAATCCTGGCGGCTTCCAACGAAATTGCCGCGGCGATCGGACAAGTGAAGAAGGGCGTCGAGCAAATTTCCGCTGCCGCAGCCGAAGCCGACAAGGCCGCCACCGAAGCAGCGGCGGCCGCCAAGCAACAGTCGCAGGGTGCCGAAGAGCTCGCTGCTGCCATTGAGGAGATCGCTTCGCTGGCCGACGAACTACAAGCTGCCTGATGTCCCTGTGTCAAATCCTAGGAGATTGTCATGAGCAATGAAACCCTGGAACAGGGCGCATCACAGGTCGATGGGGCAGAGGTAGACGATGATGGACTGGCGACCATGGAGTCCGATACCCGGCAGTTCGTCACCTTTATTGCTGGCGACGAAGTTTTTGCCGTGGATATGGCGCCGGTGCAGGAAATCATTCGCGTCCCCGAGGTGGTGCGGGTGCCTCTCGCGCCGGCGGCGCTCGACGGTTTGTCCAACTTGCGCGGCAAGGTGCTGCCGATCATTTCGCTGCGGCGCATTTTCGGCTTCAGCGAGCGTGAAAACGACGACTCGAGCCGCGCCCTGGTCATTGATATCGGTCAGCCGCTCGGTTTCGTTGTCGACCGGGTCGCCAGCGTAGTCGGCGTGGAACCATCCCGGATCGAGGGCGTGGAGTCCATCCGCAGCACAGTCAACACCGACTTGCTATCCGGCATCATCAAGGATGTCGGCGGCCATGCCATGATCATGGTTCTCAACTTCGCCAAGCTGATCGAACAGGAGTTCGCCGAGATCGCCGCCGTGGCGAGGAGCGCGGGAATTTCCGGAAGTCTCGCTACCGCCGCCGAAAGCGAAGAAGAGGAAACCAGCGACGAATTGCAACTGGTGAGTTTCGATGTGGCTGGTCAGGAATATGCTATTACCATCGAGGATGTGCAGGAGATCGTTCAGGTCCCCGAGCAGATCATCCATGTCCCGCACTCGGAAAGTCATGTGTTGGGGGTAATGACGCTGCGCAGTCGCCTGTTGCCACTGGTCAGTCTGCGCCGCATGTTCGCGCTGCCGCCGCAGGCCGCCGACGAACACAGCCGCATCGTGGTCGTGGCGCTCGGCTCCGCGTCAGTGGGCGTGGTGATGGACAACGTCAATGAAGTGCTGCGCGTGGCCAAGTCCGATGTTGACGCCATGCCCAGCCTGCTGGTTCGTGAAGGCGAACTTGCCGATATTTCCGAAATATGCCGGTTGGACGACGGCAAGCGCCTGGTGTCGATCATCTCCGCCGCCAATCTGTTCAACCATTCTTCCGTCAAGGAGGCTTTGAAGAGCATGGATGATTTGCGTGATGACCAGCAAAGCAAGGCCTCGGTCGAGCTTGATGACGACGCCACTGATGATGACGAGCAGGTCGTGGTGTTCCGCCTCGACAAGGAGGAGTTCGGCGTGCCGATCGAGAGCGTCCAGGAAATCGTGCGGGTGCCGGAAGTGCTGACCCATGTACCCAAGGCGCCGCCGTTTGTCGAGGGCGTGATCAACCTGCGCGGCGCCGTGCTGCCGGTCATCGATCTACGCCGCCGGCTCGGTTTGACGACAGTCGAAAGGTCGGATACGCAGCGCGTCATGGTGTTCCTGATTGAGGGTGTGCGTACCGGTTTCATTGTCGACTCGGTCGCCGAAGTGCTCAAGATCCACAAGGCGTCCATCGAGCCGGCTCCCCGTTTGTCCGCCGAACAGGCGAAGCTGCTGGCGCGCATGGCCAATCTGGAAAAGCAGAAGCGCATGGTGCAGTTGATCGACCCCTCGCACTTGGTCGAACACCGCGAATTGAAGGACCTGGCCAAGCTGGCGGCCTGATCGGGAGCAAGCGTCGGGGTCGTTGCCATGATAAAGGTGCTTGTTGTAGATGACTCGGCGTTGATGCGCCGACAGTTGTCGAACCTGTTTCAGGACGAAGGCGATTTCGTCATTCGCCAGGCACGTAACGGCAAGGAAGCCGTCGATGAAAATCGCGACTTCCAGCCCGATGTCGTCACGCTCGACATCAATATGCCGGAAATGGATGGCATCACCGCGCTGTCGCTGATCATGGCAGAGCGGCCGGTGCCGGTCGTGATGGTTTCATCGTTGACCGAAAAAGGCGCCTTGGCGACGTTCGAGGCGCTGAACCTCGGCGCGGTGGATTACATCGCCAAGCCTGGCGGAACCATCTCCCTGTCCATCGGCGAGATCAAGGACGAACTGGTCACCAAGGTACGCGCCGCTGCCCGCGCCAAAGTGAAGGGGAAGAATACCGTCAAGGGATTGGCGCAGCGGCTGCGCGAAGAGCGCGAAAGACCGCGCACGCCCGTCCAGCGCCCGGTCGCGGTGCGCCGCGGCGTGGCCGGCGAGGGTTTGCTGGTGATCGGCGTGTCGACCGGTGGTCCGCGTACCTTGGAAGATATTCTGCCCCTCTTGCCGGCCGACTTTCCCTGGCCGGTGCTGGTTGCCCAGCACATGCCTGCGGCATTTACACGTTCCTTCGCCGATCGCCTGGGAGGCATCTGCAGGTTGAAGGTCGTCGAAGCGGCAGGGCCGATGACCATCGAGGTGGGTACCATCTATGTGGCCAAGGGTGGCGCGGACATGCAGGTGGTGCAGCGCGGCGGCAAGCCGACTGTCATCCCCAGGCCGGAGACCCGGGAATTTCTCTGGCATCCCTCCGTGGAACTGCTCGGTCGCTCCGTGCTAGAACACTATGACCCTTCGCGAGTGGTGGCGCTGATGCTTACCGGCATGGGCTACGACGGTGCTGACGCCTTTACCGAGATCAAGAAAAGGGGTGGGCGGACGATCGCCGAGTCCGAGGAAACCGCAGTGGTGTTCGGCATGCCGGCGGAACTGATCGAACGCGGTGGCGCAAGCTTGGTGCTGCCCCTGGAAAAGATTGCGCCCCAGCTCAATGCCTGGGCTGGCCGATAGCGAGGAATGCCAATGGCTTTCATCAAGAAATCACGCAACAGCGACGCGCTGGCGCAAGACGAACGCAAAGTGCAGCGCGACTGCTCCAGCCTGGCGCTGGGGCTCGAGCAACCCGATCCGCTCGCCCGACGCTGGGCGGCCAGGGATCTGGCGGATTGCCCTGACGCTTCGGCGGCCCTGGTATCCCGACTGCAGCGCGAGGACGATGCTTCGGTGCGCGAGATCATTTTTTCCACCTTGACCTGCCTCGGCGACGATATCGCCGTTGCCGGACTCGTGCAATGTTTGCGCAGCGACGATGCCGCCTTGCGCAACGAGGCCATCGAAGCCATGAAGCAACTGCCTGACGAGGTGGCGGCGATCATGCAGGGACTGCTTGAGGATTCCGACGCCGACGTCCGCATATTCGCCGTCAACGTGCTCGAATCCCTGCGGCATCCCGAGGTGGAGTCCTGGCTGATCGAGGTCATCGAGCGCGATCCTCACGTCAACGTGTGCGCGACGGCCGTGGATCTGCTTGGCGAAGTGGGAACTGAGGCATCGCGCGAACCGCTGCGGCATCTCAAGGCGCGCTTTGCCGACGAACCCTACATCCAGTTCGCCGCCGATCTGGCGCTGAAACGCATTGCCGAGATCTGAGCCCTGAATGGCCGATAACACCATCAGCGAAGAAGACTTCCAGAAGTTTCGGGAATTCTTTTACCGCAAGACCGGCATCCAATTCGAGCCGTCGAAGCGCTACTTTGTGGACAAGCGTCTGGTCGAGCGCATCGAAGCCACTGGCAGCGACAACTTCCGCAGCTATTTCACCATGCTACGCTTTCAGGTATCCGGCGAGGAACTGCAGCAGTTGACCAATCTGATGACGGTCAATGAAACCTACTTCTTTCGCGAGGAGTACCAGTTCAAATGTCTGGTCGATTCGATTCTGCCCGAGATTGCCGCGCGCAAGACCGATGGCAGCCCGATAAGGATCTGGATCATTCCCTCGTCATCCGGCGAGGAGGCCTATTCGATTGCCATTTATCTGCTCGAATTGTGGGCGGGGATCAATGACTGGGACGTCGAGATCATCTCTTCGGATATTGATACACGCATTCTTGGTCACGCGCGCCAGGGCTTGTATTCGGCGCGCGCCGTGCAGCAACTCCCGGCGCTTTACCTGAGAAAATATTTTGTGCGATCCGGTGACAATTACCAGATCAGCGACGAATTGCGCGAAGCCGTCGAGTTCACCCGCGTCAATCTCTCGGAGCGCGCCGACACCCGTGCCTATCGCAATTTCGACGTCGTCTTCTGCCGCAATCTGCTGATTTACTTCGATGACATTTCACGCAAGACGGCGGCGGAAACGTTTTACGACGCACTCAATCCCGGCGGCTTCATTTTGTTGGGGCACTCCGAATCGATGAGCCGCATCTCCTCGATCTACAAGATCCGCAAATTTCCCGAAGCCATCGTCTATCAAAAACCCCAGGAGACCCGATGAAACGCATCCTGATTGTCGATGATGCGGCCACCGTGCGCATGTATCACCGCAGCATTCTGGAAACCGCCGGCTATGCGGTGGAAGAGGCGGTGAACGGCTTCGAAGCACTGGAAAAGGCGCTGCAGAGTTCCTTCGATCTTTATGTCGTGGATATCAACATGCCCAAGCTCGACGGTTACGGTTTCCTGCGCGAGCTCAGGGGGCAGGACATCCGGCAGGTTCCAGCCATCATGATCTCCACCGAGGCTGACGCCAGCGATCGGCAACGGGCCTATGCGGCGGGCGCCAATGCCTACATGCTCAAGCCATCGCGACCCGAGCAGCTACTCGTTAACGTCAAACTGCTCATCGGCGAGGCACAGGCATGAATCCCTTGCTCGAACAATTCCTCTCGGAGGCGCGGGACTTCCTGCAGAGCATCGGCGAAAAGCTGATGCAACTCGAACAGGCCCCCGATGACACCGAACTGATGACGGAGCTGTTCCGCTACGTGCATACCCTGAAGGGCAACAGCGGCCTCTTCGAATTCCCCGAGATGACGCGGGTGCTGCACGCCGGCGAAGACCTGATGGATGCGGTGCGCGACGGCCGGGTGGCGTATTCGCAGGAACTCGCCGACCGCCTGCTCGATGCCATGGATTTCGTTGGCATGCTGTGCGACCAGATCGAGGCCGAGGGCAGCATCGGCGCCGCCTATGCGGCTGATTCGGCACGACTGGCCGAGTCTTTGCGGCAGTTGATGGCAAACGTCTCTGCGGCAGGTTCGGCGACAGGTTCAGCGAAACTCGCCGAAAAGCCTGGATCGAGCGTTGCCGGCGACTCTGCCGCAGCCGGCCCCGCCGAAGCAGCCACACCGATAGGTAAGCCGGTCGATTTGCCATTGACGTCGGTTCCGGAAGCCCTGCGCATGGAAGCGTACCGGCGCGCGCGGGATGGCCAGCCGCTGCATTGGCTGGCTTACTCGCCGGCCGAAGAATGCTTCTTCAATGGTGACGATCCCTTTTTTCAGGCACGAAAAACACCCGGTATTCTCTGGGGCGGCATCGTCGCCCGCGAGCCGTGGCCGAAGCTGGCCGAAATGGATGCCTACCGCTGCGTCCTCGATTTCCAGTTCTTGACAATGGCATCCCAGGCAGAGCTCGACGAGCACTACCGCTACATGCCCGATGAAATACGCGCCCATGGGGTATCGCCGTTGGCGCTGGTGCAGCCGCTGGGCGACCCGAACGGCGGGCCGGTGTATGAGGATTTCGTCGGCGATGCACTGACGCTGTTGCAGGCCGGTGATATGGATGGCCTGGCGCGCGCGGCGCAGACCATGCAGGATTTGTCGAATCCGGACTTGTGGCTTTCCTCGGCGCTGCGCTGGCTATTGTTACTCATCGAACGGGAGCCCGAAAACCATGCCGCGCTGGCCGTACTCATTGAGTCGTTGCGCAGCCTTG
>CAISUK010000475.1 GCA_903888645.1 uncultured Pseudomonadota bacterium
CGAGTACATTCCACCAAAGGGTGTACCGTGCAACCAACTGAATCTATTCACGATTTAACCGGACAGCAGTGAGTTCGATGCCCTTCGCTTTGAGAGCCGCTGCCATTGTATGCGTTGCCCTGGAACAGTGGGTTTTGACGCTGCCTTCGGAACAGCCCATGGCGGTCGCTGTCTCGGCGATATCCATTTCCTCCCAGTAACGCATCAGAAAGGCTTCGCGTTGACGTGGCGGCAATTTCTCTATTTCACGCTCAATCATACCAAGGATTTGCGCCTGCTCGAGGTTGCCGTGCGGCGTGTTGGACCAGTTCGAGCCGTCTTCGGCCTGCAGCGTGTCGAGGGGGTCGCTTCCTTCCTCATCGTCCGGCGAGAACGCCGATAACAGCGTGGTCCACAGCGAGCGCGTTTTCTGCCGGCGGTAAAAATCGCGGATGGTGTTCTGCAGTATCCGCTGAAACAGCATGGGCAATTCTGCCGCCGGCTTGTCACCATATTTTTCGGCGAGTTTCAGCATCGCGTCCTGCACAATGTCGAGGGCTGTTTCCTCGTTGCGCACCGCGAACATCGCCTGCTTGTAGGCACGGCGCTCAGTCCCTGAAAGGAAATCGGAGAGTTCGATGCGGGTGGCCAGGAGCGATCCTTTGGCGAGCGGTACGGGTTTCGAATCGCCTAAATGCCTTGACCAATCGAGGCCAAGCCATTAAGGTTACGCGTTTTGAGCAGTTCGGGTAACCGCGGATAAGACAATGGTGTGTCAATGGTTTTGACTGGTGCGGAGATTGTAATCAGGTGCCTGCAGGAAGAAAAGGTCGAGCATGTGTTCGGCTATCCCGGCGGCTCGGTTTTGTACATTTACGATGAACTGTTCAAGCAGGACAAGGTAAAGCATATCCTGGTGCGTCATGAACAGGCCGCCGTGCATGCTGCCGACGCGTATTCGCGGTCGTCGCAGCGAATTGGCGTCTGTATGGTGACCTCCGGCCCGGGGGTCACCAACGCGGTTACCGGAATAGCCACGGCCTACATGGACTCGATTCCGCTGGTAGTCATCACCGGCCAGGTGCCGACTGCCTACATCGGGCAGGACGCATTTCAGGAATGCGATACCGTTGGCATTACCCGTCCTTGCGTCAAGCACAATTTCCTGGTCAAGGACGTCAGGGATCTGGCGGCTACGATCAAGAAGGCTTTTTACCTTGCCAGCACCGGGCGTCCGGGTCCGGTGCTGGTCGATATTCCCAAGGACGTCACTGCGCAGAAGTGCGAGTTCGATTACCCGAAGAGCGTTGTGATGCGCTCCTATAACCCTGTAATGAAGGGCCATTCGGGACAAATCAAGAAGGCGTTGCAGTTGCTTCTGGAAGCGCAGCGCCCGATGATATACGCAGGCGGTGGCGTGATCCTGGCCGAAGCTGCGGACAAGCTAGTCAAGTTGACCAAGGCGCTTGGCTACCCGATTACAACGACGTTGATGGGCCTCGGCGGCTATCCGGGTACGGACGGCCAGTTTGTCGGCATGCCGGGGATGCATGGCACGGTCGAGGCCAATATGGGGATGCAGAACTGTGATGTCCTGCTCGCAGTCGGTGCCCGATTTGACGACCGCGTCATCGGCAATACCAAGCATTTCGGCCAAGTGTCGCGCAAGATCATTCACATTGATATTGACCCGTCGTCCATTTCCAAGCGGGTCAAGGTCGATGTTCCCATCGTCGGCGATGTTTCCGATGTACTTGACGACCTTTTGAAACACCTGAGCAGTTCCGAGAGCAAGCCGGACGGGCAGGCGCTTGCCGCCTGGTGGCAGCAGATCGATGAATGGCGTGGCAAGCATTGCCTGAATTTCCGGCAGGGCAGTGACTTGATCATGCCGCAGTACGTGGTCGAAAAACTCTACGAAGTGACAGGCGGCGATGCGTTTGTTACCTCCGATGTCGGCCAGCACCAGATGTGGGCGGCCCAGTATTACAAGTTCGACAAGCCGCGGCGCTGGATCAATTCGGGTGGCTTGGGCACCATGGGTTTTGGCCTGCCGGCGGCCATGGGCGTCTGCTTTGCCCATCCGAAGGCGACCGTCGCCTGCGTTACCGGTGAGGCGTCGATCCAGATGAATATTCAGGAACTGTCGACGTGCAAGCAGTTTCGGCTGCCGATCAAGATATGTAATCTAAATAATCGCTATCTCGGCATGGTGCGGCAGTGGCAGCAGGTTGATTATTCAAGCCGCTATTCGGAATCCTACATGGACGCGCTGCCCGATTTCGTCAAGCTCGCCGAGGCCTACGGCCATATCGGCATGAAGATCGAGCGTCCGCAGGACGTGGAG
>CAISUK010000476.1 GCA_903888645.1 uncultured Pseudomonadota bacterium
ATACATGGTGGTGAGTTTGTCGACCGGCACCGCCAGCACTTTGGCATCGTCACCGGCCTCGTCGATCATCTTCAGCATGCCGATGGGACGGCAGCGCACCACGACGCCGGGCGGCAGTGGAAACTGCGACATCACCAGGACATCGACCGGATCGCCATCACCGGCAATGGTGTGCGGAATATAGCCATAGTTGCAGGGGTAATGCATGGCGGTGGACATGAATCGATCAACGAAGATGGCGCCGGATTCCTTGTCCACTTCGTACTTGATCGGGTCGGCACGCATCGGGATTTCGATGACGACGTTGAAATCGTTTGGCAAGTCCTTGCCGGATGGCACGCGTTCGAGGCCCAAGATTATCTCCCTTAAAAAGTTGCGATTATACGCGGCGGTCTTGGGCGGATGCCTGTCCGGATTCTGCTCAAATCGCCTCGAAGCCGGCGTCGTCGATGGCGTTCTTCAACGCCTCGCGAGTGACCTTGGATGACTCGAATTCCACCGTGGCCTCGCCTTGCTCCAGCGATACGCTGGCACTGCCGACACCTGGCAGGCCTTGCAGCACATTGGTAACGCTCTTGACACAGCCACCACAGGACATGCCGGCAACCTTGATAATCGTTGTTTCCATGATGAACCTCTATTTCAATAACGCGGCTTCCAGCGCCGCAACAAGAGTGAGTTGCTGACCACCGATACGGAACTCATGGCCATCGCCGCGCCGGCAATCACCGGATTGAGGTAGCCGGCGGCAGCGAGCGGAATACCGAGTACGTTGTAGAGGAAGGCAAAGAAAAGATTCTGCCGGATTTTCATCACCGTCGCCCGGGAAAGTGCGATGGCATCGGCGATGCTGCCCAGGTCATTGCGCAGCAAGGTGACATCCGCCGCCGCCATCGCCACGTCGGTGCCAGCACCCATGGCGAAGCTAACGTCGGCAGCAGCCAGCGCTGGCGCGTCGTTGATGCCGTCACCGGCCATGCCGACCGTGCGGCCATTGGTCTGCAACGCCTGCAATGCCACCGCCTTGTCGCCTGGCATCACCTCAGCCTGGAAACGCGCTATGCCGGCTGCGCTAGCAATGGCCGCTGCGGTGCCGGCGTTGTCTCCGCTCAGCATGACAACATCAACGCCGAGGGAGATGAGGCGTGCCACGGCTGCACGCGATCCGGCGCGCAAAGGATCGGCAAGGGCAAAAATGCCAATGGCCAGGTTGTCACGGGCGATCACGACGAGACTCTTGCCGCTCTTCTGCAGGTCTGCCAACTGCGCAGGCGGAATGACAATACCATTGTCGAGCATGAACCGGGGCGAGCCGACGATGAGCGCAAACTCTTCCACGTTTCCGCGCAGGCCCTTGCCAGGGACCGCAATGACATTTTTCAGCGTTGACAAAACCAAGCCGCGATTCCTCGCTTCCGTTACGATAGCCAAAGAGAGTGGATGCGTCGCGCTCTGCGCGAGGCTCGCAGTGAGCCGCAGTATCTCGTCGGCGCCGACACTGCCGAGCGGCACGATCTCGGCCACAGCCGGCCGGCCTTCGGTCAGCGTGCCGGTCTTGTCCACTGCCAGAATCGAGACCCGTTCGGCCAATTCGAGTGCCTCGGCGTTGCGAATCAAGATGCCGGCGCGGGCGCCCTGGCCTACGCCAACCATGATCGCCGTCGGCGTGGCCAGGCCGAGGGCGCATGGGCAGGCAATGACCAGCACGGCAACGGCATTGACCATGGCCGGCGCGAATTCGCCACCGAGCAGCCACCAGCCAAGGAAGGTGACGACGGCGATCGCGCCGACGGCCGGCACGAAGATGCCGGAGATTCGGTCAGCGAGTCGCTGCACCGGCGCTTTGGAACCTTGCGCCTGTTCGACCAGGCGGATGATGCCGGCCAGCAATGTGTCGCTGCCCACGCCGGTCGCCCGGCAGCGCAGCAGCGCTTCACCGTTCACCGCCGCGGCGAAAACCTTGTCGCCCGATCCCTTGGACACCGGCATGCTCTCGCCGGTCAACATGGCTTCGCTGACGCTGGATTCGCCTGAGATGACTTCGCCGTCGACCGGCACGCTGGCGCCGGGACGAACGACAAATACATCACCGGGAATCAGATTGGAAATCGGCACTTCAACGAGCCGGCCATCGCGCTCGAGCATTGCCGTCTGCGGCTGCAGGTGCACCAGTGCCTCTATGGCCGCTGACGTTCCAGCCTTGGCGCGGGCTTCTAGTATCTTGCCGAGCAATACCAGCGTAATGACTGTCGCAGAAGCCTCGAAATAGACATGCTGATGCGTCAAACCGAATAACGTCACCACGACGCTATAGAGAAACGCCATGCTGGTACCCAGCGCCACCAGCACGTCCATGTTGCCGGCGCCGCCGCGCAAGGCGTGATAAGCGCCGACATAGAAGCGCTTGCCAACCCAGAGCTGCACCGGTGTTGCAAGCATCATTTGCCAGGTGCGCGGCAAGACATCGTCATGACTTGCCATGCCGGCGGCGAACATCCACAACATCTGCGCGATCAGCGGCAGCGTCAGGACTGCGGCAATCTGGAACTGCCGCAGTTCCTGCCGATAGATTTGCAGTTTGCGCGACTTCTCGTCGGCACGCGTATCGTTCGTCGATAGTGTTGCCCGATAGCCGATAGCGTCGATCGCGGCAATCAGCGCGGCCGGGTCGCTCATGCCAGGAACATACCGCACATGGGATTTCTCGGCGGCAAAGTTTACTGTTGCCTCGACGCCGGGAATCTGGTTCAGCTTCTTTTCAATTCGCGCCGCGCAGGCCGCGCAGGTCATGCCGGACAAGGCCAGTTCAAGCGTTCGCGGTGGGACTTCGAATCCGGCTTTGCGTATCGTGCCAACCATTTGCGTGGTCGTCGCGGCAGCCGGGTCGAATTCGATATTGGCCCGTTCGCTGGCGAAATTGACATTCGCATGAACGCCGGGAAGCTTGTTCAACTGCTTCTCGATGCGCGCCGCGCAGGCCGCACAGGTCATGCCGGCAATCGGCAAGTCCACAGTGGCTGAATCATTGGCAACAGTGTTCATGAGTTCGCTGCCGCGCTACACCGTGCAGACGACGCCATTCCAAAGATTGCCGCCCAGCGTCGGCGCGTTGTACAAACCAAACAGGCCAAAACCCAGCACCAGTGCACCAGAGGCAAATCGGACCAGGCGCCCCTGCGCCGTTTCGCGGAGTCGTTTCAGCAACAAACCAGCCAACAGCAAATTGGGCAAGGTGCCGAATCCGAACGCCAGCATCGTCAGTGCGCCGCGTGCCGCCGAACCAGACATCAGTGCCGCCGTCAGCACACTATAAACCAAACCACAGGGCAACCAACCCCAGAGGACGCCAAGTGGAAAGGCTTGAAAAACACTCCTGGCCGGCAGAAAACGACGTGTCACTGGCTGGATGCGAATCCATAACTTCTGGCCAAATCGCTCGGCAAATGCCAGCGACCTAGTTATCCCAAGCAGATACAAACCCATCGCCACCAACATGATATTGGCTGCGACATAGAGGCCCATCTGGATCGGCAGTACTTTGTTGAGGAGCAGGCCAAGACTGCCGATTCCGCCCATCAGTGCGCCGGCGACCGTATAGCTGCCAATGCGGCCAAGGTTATAGGCCAGATGCAACGGCCACTGACGCGTTCGGCTCCCGGGAAGTTGGACTGTCAGTGCACTGACAATGCCGCCGCACATGCCGACGCAGTGCGTACCGCCAAGCAAGCCAACGAGGAAGACGGCAATGAACCCGGTTTCTGGCATGCGCTTTCAGCGGTCGAGGATAGACCGCCGAGTTTAACGCTTAAAGCAGGGCGAGACAGTCAACTGTGGCGAATGCAAACGGCTCCGTCATGGCCATCGAGAGCCCCGCCTAAATGACCTTGGAATAGCGCGTGCGCTCCCGGTCATTGCGCAAGTAGTGGTCGAATACCATGGCGATGGCCCGGACCAGCATGCGACCGCGCGGCAAGACGCTGATCCATTGATCGCTGATTTCGATCAGGCCGGCGTCTACCATTTCGCGCATTTCGGCGAGTTCTCTGGAAAAGTACGACTTGAAGTCAATGAGGTGGGCGATCTCGAAGGACTCGATCGACAGCTCAAAATGGCACATGAGCGCTTGAATGATGGAGCGGCGCAACAGATCGTCAGCCGTCAGCTCGATGCCGCGGAGCACGGGCAAGACGCCACGATCAAGCATGTCATAGTATTCATCAAGAGTCTTGACGTTCTGGCAATAGGTCGGACCGACTTTGCCGATCGCGGACACACCGAAGGCCAGCAGATCGGCGTCGGCATAGGTGGAATAGCCCTGAAAGTTTCGGTGCAGCCGTCCCTGCCTTTGCGCGACGGCCAGTTCGTCATCCGGCTTGGCAAAGTGATCCATGCCGATGAAGACGTAACCGGCATCGGTGAGACGTCTGATGGCGAGTTGCAGAATCTGCAACTTCGCATCGGACGAAGGCAATTCAGCTTCTGCAATACGCCGCTGTGGCTTGGCCAGCGCCGGCAAATGTGCGTAATTGTAGATGGACAATCGATCCGGGGAGAGTTGAATGACCTCTTCAAGAGTACGGTTAAAGCTGATCACGTTTTGCTTTGGCAATCCGTAAATCAGATCGACCGAGACCGACTTGAATCCGCTCGCCCGTGCGGCTTCTATTACCAGTTGCGTCTCTTCGAGGCTCTGGATGCGATTCACGGCCTTTTGCACGTCCGGGTCGAAGTCCTGAACGCCAACGCTCATCCGGTTGAAGCCCAGCTCCCCCAGCAATTCGACCGTAGGCCGGTCGACCTTGCGTGGATCGACCTCGATCGAATACTCGCCATTGGGCAAGAGTTTGAAATGGCTCGTGATCAACTCGATCAGTCGACGCATTTCCTCATTCGACAGAAAGGTTGGCGTACCGCCGCCCAAATGCAACTGCACGACGTCACGCGGGCCATCCAAGGCATCGGCCTGAATGGCTATTTCACGGCCGAGGTACTTGATGTATTTCGCTGAACGGCCGTGATCCTTGGTGATGATCTTGTTGCAGGCACAGTAGTAACAGACCGTATTGCAGAAGGGTATATGGACGTATAATGATAATGGTCGACCAATACCGCCCACGGTACGACGCCCCAGCCAGTGCTTGTAGGCAGGGTCGTCAAACGCTTCAACGAAGCGGTCTGCCGTGGGATACGACGTGTACCGCGGGCCATTCACGTCGAAGCGACGGACGAGTTGCGGATCGAAAATGAGTTCCTGGAAATTAGTAGCCATTTGGTTTCTAAGAAGCGCAAACGTAGCTTTGCGCGTAGGGTCGAAGAATGCCGGAACAGAGAGGGTCAGGCGTTGACACAGATCAAACAGCAAGTCACGGACGACTCGTATTGTAATGTAATACCACTGACACTGACGACGCTCAAGACTGCCTGTTCCCAGTGCAATCTACGCGAGTTATGTCTACCTTTCGGACTTTCCGAAGAAGAGATCCACAAACTCGACAGCCTAATTGGTGTGCGCCGTCGCATCAAGCGCGGACAGGGGCTGTACCGCTCTGGAGAGGGGTTCGAAGCAATCTACGCAATTCGGAGCGGGTTCTTCAAGACGGACGTCCTTCTTGAGGATGGCCGCGATCAGGTCACCGGTTTTCAGATGACCGGAGAGATTCTCGGCATGGATGGAATCAGCGGCGAGACGCATACGTGCAATGCGGTGGCGCTCGAAGACTCCGAAGTCTGCGTTATTCCGTTTGCCGACCTCGAAGGCTTGTCACGCAATGTCCAGACTTTGCAGCGGCATTTCCACAAGGTGATGAGCCGCGAGATCGTGCGCGACCACGGCGTCATGATGTTGCTAGGGACAATGCGCGCAGAAGAACGGTTGGCGGCATTCCTCCTCAACCTGTCACAACGATTTACTGCCCGCGGCTATTCTGCTGCGGAGTTCCATTTGCGCATGACTCGCGAGGAAATCGGCTCCTACCTTGGCCTTAAGCTCGAAACGGTCAGCCGGGCGTTCTCGCATTTCCAGGAAGTCGGCTATATCAGCGTGCAGCAAAAACACATTCACATCCTCGACAATCACGGTCTGAAAAAGCTGATAAGCCACCAGCATGGCTAAAGCTTTTACCCCGCGGGAAGTACGATGGATGCCGGCACCGTTCTAGCCTCCACCGTGGCATAACTGCCAACCCTGCGCGCGGAGGTAAGCTCCGGCAACGGCGGGATGCCGAGTTAGCGGACGACCCCAACTTCCAGATTCGCAAACCAGTCAATGAAGCGGCGAACGTCGTCGCCCCGATAGATGGCGCCATGCTGCGGACAGAGCATTTCGATATCAAGCTGGGAAACGCGTGCACACCAGTCGCGCTTGGCCATGTCGGAGCCCATCCAGCGCCGGTGAAAAGCCTCGGCGAAGCGGATATGCTGATTAAAGTCCTCGACGAACAATCCATCTCCGCCCTGAGGCAACAAGGCAGCACCGACATCACCGGAAAAAAGGATTTTCGCCTTGGGATCGTAAAGATGAAAATTGCCCGATGAATGCAGGTAGTGGGCCGGCACCGCCGTTAGCTTCAGCCCCCCGACCATGATGTCCATCCCCCCATCGGGAATGGGAATAAAGGTCTCTTTGTTACCGCCGAAATGGGGTACAAAGCTGGTCCACAGCCAGCTCAAATAACACTTGAGCTCCGGATTAAATTCAAGCCAGAGCCCAAGCGAAGACGCGATATCGGGATCCTGATGCGAGGCAAAGACATGCCGAATGCGCCGCGGGTCGAACTGGGTGCAGAGTGCCGAAAAGACCGCCGGAAAAATTTCTATTCCGCCCGGATCGCAGAGCAAGGCCTCCTCACCATCGATGATCAAATATTCGTTGGTATCGATCAGAAAGTCTGGTTTCTCGGGGTCGCGCACCAGCGCAATCCATTTGTGTTGGCCATTTTCGAAAATGGTGCGTGCACTTTTCACCCTTGGTCCTCCCGATGGTTCTTGTTCAACGCTTCCAGAGACCGCTGAATAAGGCTAATGGTATTCTCAAAATCACTCGACACTTGGGTCAGTGAAGCTGAAAACCCACCGCTGTAGGCCGCCTCGATTTTTGCCGAGCGCGCCAGGACACTGCCGAGTTCGACCAGCTGCGTCGTATCGGCAAGCATCTGCTGCAAGCGTCGGTTAACCACTTTCAGACGTGACCGCTTCTCCTCAAGGTCCACGTCATGGTGACCGCGCACGACCTCATCGAGGATATCCCTGCCCTTGCCAGTGGTTTGTTCCCGCGCCCGATCCAGTATGCGCGAAAAGCGCGCTTGCTTGACCAAGGCATTGACAATGGCAGTGCTGCCGTAGGTCAATTGTCGCAGCGCCGACATCTGTCCTTGCAGGTCAGTGGCAAAGCGGCGCAATTCGTTCGAAAGCACACCAAATCCAAGCGCGGCCTGTCCAGCGCGCTTGGCAAGAAAAATTGCGTTCATGGCCATCAAATTGATCTTGAAGGCAGTCGCGACGACGCTCTTGATCTCCTCGTTGATGCGAACGATGCGCCTCAATTCGAAGCCGGCGTTCCTGTCATTCGCTGTCGATGTCATTGTGTTCCCGCTTGCATTGACCTAGTTCGAAGATATCTCGAAGGTACGCTTCGATACCCGTGTATCTTGCCACCGGGAGGGCAGTCAATCAACTCCCGCGCGGCCCTATTTGTCCAACTTGGCCTCGACAATCCAAACAAGCGTAACATCGTTCCGATGCTGGCGATTGCGGGAAATATGCGCGGCGGGAATTTTTCAACGGCTGTCATTACAATCTGCACACGCTGTCGGATCGCAAATTGCAGCGGTTGAAAATCGCATCAAGGGAAATTGCTCAGGAAATCTCTTTGGAATTTGCATTCTGATTTGCCGATCGGGCGCATGTTCTTCTGCCCAGACTTGGCTATGAGTTTTTGGAGGAGGCCACATGTTCAAGCATATTCTTGTTCCCACCGATGGTTCGACACTGTCGACCGACACGGTCGAGCGAGCAATCGGCTTTGCCAAGGAAATTTCCGCGAGGATCACATTTTTGTTCGCCAAGCCAGATTACCCGGTCGCGTTTTACGGCGAAGGCGCACTCATCGACCCAACCACACCGGACAAGTTTGCGGAAATGGCAGAACGGCAGGCCCGAGAGATTCTCGAAAACTGCGAAAAATTGGCGCGCGCCGCAGGTGTCGCCGCAGCGTCCGTCAGCATTACCAATGACGTTCCGTACGAGGCAATCATCGATGCAGCCGACGCCAATGGCTGCGATCTGATCTTCATGGCATCCCATGGGCGGCGCGGCTTGAGCGGACTTCTGCTGGGATCCGAAACACAGAAAGTACTGACCCACTCTTCGATTCCGGTGCTTGTTTATCGCTGAAAGATAGCGTCACACAGACGACTGCTTCGTGTCAGTCGGCAGCACGCGATTTGCCTCCCACACTAACGACTGAAAGTGCGCCGACGACAAGAGTGTGCCCACTCCTGGGGGGCGAAAAAAGGGGTGCGACACGCGCACCCCGAACCCCAACAGAGAGACTTGCTCCGGTTACAAACCGCTCCAGACAAGCGGCAACATAACCATGACGCAACTATGGAGAAAAACTGGTCTGGAAACCTTGATCCTGGTCAAAAGATTCATCTTTCGACCAGGATATTCCTGACCAGGCGGTGCCTGCGTCGCCTGCCAAACTGGCTACTAGCGAAAAAGCTCCCTGATCATGAAAACTGTCAGCCAAACAACTGCAACTAGGCTTCCTGCTACCGCTACTGTTTCGATGAGTGCCATATAAACCTCCTGTGTTAAGTGAAGGGTTGTTGTTACCGTTGCTGCAACTGCGACTGTTGATTTCGAAGAGGAAACTCCAGCCGCGCGAACTCCTCTGGGGATACATATTGAAGGACGGGATGTTCGCTTCCGCCAAGCGCAATGTCCAAACCCAGTTGCGGATATAGCCAGTGCATCGCGCCAGTCTTTTCTTCACGCAACCGTTCGCGAGGCTCACCGAATCGCTTCGCCAGCGTAGCGTCTTCCAAAGAAAGTGCCGGCAAATACGTAATTGTGCCCACGACCGCCTTTCTGACCTGAGTTTCATCATCTGGGCTCAAAGTCACTTTCTTGCCGCCCGGAGATCCACTCACGCGCAATCCACGCTCGTACATTTCAGCCAATGCGCTATCCGACAACTTCATCGCCAGAACCATTTTCCCTTTCAAGCCGCCAAGGCTTATCTGGTCGAAATACGCCTCCACTGAATACTTCTCCCCAGACTTGAAAAGGCTGATTGTCGCGGCCTCCTGCAAACGACGCTCCGTTTCATCAAGTGTCGAAGTTCCCAAGGTAATCCCAAAAACAACGGTACTGCCCTTATCGGTGTGATCGATCTGCCACGGCAGGTTGCGTTCCCGCTCCACTTGCCGCGCCGGCATCCACGCCAAGGCAGCCAGTACCATTGCCAGAAGGCAAGCGATGATCCACCGTTGCCGTGTCATTTGGCCACACTCGCTTGCGGTTGGCAATACGAATAGCGTTCCACGACCCACGCCGGTAGCATCCCATGCTTTGCCAGATGCACGGCCTCGTTGCCCATGATGATAAGAATCAGCAGCGTGACCATGAAGGGCAGCAGGCCGAAGCCGCCGATCAGCGCATACGTCGAAATACGCGACAAATGCAGCAAGCCTGAAATCGCCCAGCCGCCGCCAATGACAGCGGCACTCAGCAACAGCAGCAGCATGAACATCCGATTGCGCTTCGCAGCGAGTTGCCAGTGGCACCTGACGTACCAGGACGGACCATGCATCTCGCGCCTAGCCTGCAGGAGAATGTACGTCATGCAGCAAAACGAAACCAGCGGGACACAGAAGATCAAAACTGGGAAGGTTTGAACCACGGACAGGCTCGCCACAAACAGAAAAATGTGATTAAAAATCAGATTCACGAGAAAGACCTCGTGGGGAAACTTGGCGCGGCGAATTTCATCGGCACTGACGTCAAACCGTGTTTGCAACTGAACCGACTGTTGAGTGTTCATGCCTTGGCTTCAGGCTTGGCGGCATCATTGTTCGCCACCACCTCATCGTCATCATCGAGGAGGATGCGCTGGCCGTCGCCCTCGAAATCCTGAAACTGTCCGGATCGCAGCGCCCAGATCAGGACAATGAGGAACAGCAAACCGAAAAACATCATGCCCGGAATCAGGCTGTAAATGACGTCCATCGTCCCTCAACTTTCGCTCTTGCGCTTCATACAGGTCGATTCGCCCACTGGCTCGACTTGGTGCTCATTTCGGACTGCTCGGCGCTAGCCGGTCGGGCTGAAAATACTTTGCGAATTCTTGCGGCGTTGCCAATCACCAGCAATGAACTGATCGGCATCGAGATCGCAGCCAGGATCGGCGTCACCATCGCCATCATCGCCAAAGGCACCATGATCAGGTTGTATGCAAATGAAATTCCGATGTTTTGCTTGATGGTACGCAAGGTGCGCCGTGACAGCTGCATCGCCAGACGCAACTTGTCCAACTCGCTGCTCATCAGGATCACATCGGCACTTTCCACCGAAACGTCGGTACCGGACCCCAGCGCGATGCCGACATCGGCGCGAATCAGCGCCGGCGCATCGTTCACTCCATCGCCGACCATCGCAACGCGTTCGCCACGTTGCTGTAATTGCCTGATCGTGCGGTCCTTGTCCTGGGGCAAGACCTCGGCGATGACGTGCATGCCGCCTAGTTGCTGTGCCACCGCCTCGGCCACCAGCTGCTTGTCGCCGCTGAGCATCGTCATGCCGATCGCGACAGTGCGCAGCGCCGCCACCAGGGCAACTGCGCCCGGGCGCAGTTGATCGGCCAAGGCGACGACGCCGCTGTGTCGATTGCCGAGAGCGATCTGAACGCAGGTCACTGCCTGAGCTTCGAGGATGGCAGACTGAGCGGTCAGGGTGGCGTCGATGGCAATACCATTGCGCGCTAACCAGATTGTTGTGCCGACCAAGACCTGCTGGCCGTCCACCAGGGCCTTCACACCCAGTCCCGGCTCGCTGAAAAAGTCGCACACGTCTGCCGCCTTCAACAGGCTGTTGCGCGTTTCTGCCTCGCGAACGATAGCCTTCGCAATATGATGTTCGGAACAGCGCTCGATATCCGCCACGACGGCAAGCAGGCTCGCCTCGCCATGGCCGTCGGGCAGAGTCAGAACTTGCGTGACCCGCATCTTGCCTTCGGTGAGTGTCCCGGTCTTGTCGAAAACGACGTGAGTGACGCGCGACAGCGTTTCCAATACCAACCCGTTCTTGATCAGTATGCCGTGCCTGGCGGCGAGTCCGGAAGCGATCGCAATCGACATCGGGGTGGCCATCCCCAGTGCGCAGGGACAGGTAATGATCATGACCGAAGTGGCGGCCATCAACGCCAGTTCGAAGTCCCGCGATTGCCAAGCGAAATAGGTACAGGCTGCCAGGCTCAGCGTCACCAGGACAAACCAGGGCACGACACGATCTGCCAGGCGTTGCACTGGCGCTTTCGAGGCCTGGGCTTCCTCCACCAGTCGAATGATCTTGGCGAGGGTCGTGTCCTGCAGCGAAGATACCGTCTTCGCCAGCAAAATGCCTTGGCAGTTCAGCGTACCGGCGGAAACACGGTCACCGACTTCCTTATCGACAGGACGTGATTCCCCGCTCAGCATCGACTCGTCGACTGCGCTGGCGCCCTGCAGGACGATGCCATCGACGGGGATCTTTTGGCCGGGCTTGATGACCACGCAATCGCCAAGCTTTACGGCACGAATCGGTACCACACAGTCGGACTCGTCGCGTCGGACAGTCGCCACCTGGGGCTGAAAATCCATCAAGCGCTGGGTGGACGAAACCGCCTGATGGCGGAACATGCCTTCCAGATATCGACCGATCAGGATAACGAAGATCAGATTGGTCACCGTGTCAAAATAGACCTCGCCGCCGGCCGTACCGGACAGGGTGACGTATACGGAATACAGATAAGTCACGCTGAGGCCGATGGAGATTGGCAAGTCCATCGTCAGGCGACCGTTGCGCAAGCCCAGCCAACTGCTGCGGAAGAAGTGCATGCCCGAGTAGAGCAAGGTCGGCGTTGCGACAAGCAAGCCCATCCAGTGAAAGAAACTGCGAAATTCGTCGCGGTTGGCGCCACTGTATAGCGCGATGGAAATCCACATCAGATTCATCATCGCGAAGCCGGCAAAGCAGAGACGAAAAAGCATGGATCTGTTGGCGCGATGGACGGCACCCTCGGCGGCTTCCAGGTTATACGGGACCGCGCTGTAACCAATCCGCTGCAGCTTGCGCAACAGCGTCGACAGCTTCGTCTGGCCATCGTGCCAGCGCAAGTGCAAGCGCTTGGCGGCCAAATTGACGTTGGCTCTGCTAACGCCCGGGGCGCGCTGCAAAGTATTTTCGATCAGCCAAACGCACGCGGCGCAGTGTATGCCTTCGACAAGAAGCTGAACTTCTCGCTCCGCGCCGGCGATGCTGACGAGGCCATTCTGCACCTCCGCCATATCGTAGAGTTCGACTTCGGCAACCGGCAGCGGCGGCGGCGCGAGCGGCACACCTTCTGGCGTCCGCTGGTAGAAACCTTGCAGACCCGACTCGTGGATCGCCAAACAGACCGCCTCACAGCCGTGACAACAAAAATCCCGCATGGAGCCGGCCACAACAGCCCGATTGCCCGTTTCCGCGACGATCGGCAAGGCACAGTGGAAACAGGTATTCAAGGCGAACTCGCGAACCGCACCGTTGCTACCCGGCGACCTGAATCTTGCGCGTCACGTCGAAAACGTCCTCGCCGCGCTCGATCCGAAAAGTCAATTCCCAGTTTCCCTTGAGCGGGAAACTAATGGTTCCGGCATATTCGCCGGCACTGCCTTCTGCGAGTTGAATGGTGAAATCGGCATTGGCGTCGGAGGGCCGATAGGCGGTCAAAGTGACCTTGCCATGGGCCACCGCCACACCGCTCTTGTCTTGCACGATCAGCCTGACCAAGCCGGGTGTGGCGACTACGATCTGATCGGAAAGCATGACGTTGGCGCGCCAGGCTAGCGCATTGCGAGCTGCCAGCTGCTGCATCACCGTGCGCTCGTATTTGCGCCCGCTCTCGTAATACTCTTTATCGACGAGGGCCGGACGGTTGCGCACGGCAACGAAGACCAGCGCCATACTGACGCCGATGCCACCCAGAAGGATCGTCGCGGTAAGTCCGAGAGCCCAGGGATTGTGCAAAAAATCTTTCTTGCGCTGCGATAGCATCAGAAGCTCCTAAGGCTTGGGGCCATTGAATACGGTCTTGTATTCAGCCGCCATGGATGGGTCGGCGGTGTTGTGCACGCGAAACTCGAGCGGCGTGATTTCCCCGCGCAAGCTGCGCTCCGGTACCCGAACGAACAGGGTATAGGTCGTTTCCTTGCCGTGATGGGCGACCAGCGGTTGCTCAGCGCCCATCACGACCTGGTTGGCCAAGCCACCTTCGGTTGTCACCGCGACAAAAATGTCCAGAGCGGTCTTGTTGAGGACTTTGAGTTGGTACTTGTTCTGCACCGAGCCGTCGCTC
>CAISUK010000477.1 GCA_903888645.1 uncultured Pseudomonadota bacterium
CTCGCCAGCCACGGCGATGACGTTCTCCGTGCCGCCAGACAGGTCGCGCGAAACGGCCATGCCGAGCGCCGCGCACTGGATTTCACCGCGCCAGACCGGCGCTAGCGGATTTCCGAGCACGAAACAGGAAACGATGTCGGTGCCGCCGGAAATCGAGGCCAATTGCACGTCCGCCTTGATGGCGCGATAAATGTAGTCGAAAGCCTCCGGCACCAGCGGACTGCCGGTCGAGAAGATGGCGCGCAAGGCATCGAGCCGATGTGTCCTGGCCGGTTTGAGATCGATCTTGGCGATGGCATCGATGAACTTGGCCGAGGTCCCGAAATGGGTCATGCCTTCGGCATCGGCATAGTCGAACAGGATGGTGCCGCGGCCGACGAAGGGCGACCCGTCGTAGAGGAGCAGTGTGGCGCCGGAGGCGAGTCCGGAAGCCAGCCAGTTCCACATCATCCAGCCGCAGGTGGTGAAGTAGAACAACCGGTCCCCTGCCCTGACGTCGCCATGCAGGCGGTGTTCTTTCAGATGCTGCAGCAGGGTGCCGCCGGCGCCATGGACGATGCACTTCGGCACGCCGGTGGTGCCCGACGAATACATGATGTAAAGCGGATGGCCGAAAGGCAGTTGGGCGAATTCGATTTCGGTTTGCTGACGATGCGCATCGACGTAATCGCGCAGCATGATGGCACTGCGGATTCTGGCCAGATCGTGGCCTTCGCCAGTGACATAACGCGCCACGACGACGCGCTGCAGCGAGGGCAAGCGCGCGGCGATCTCCGCCACCTTGTCGAGGCAGTCGATGATCTTGCCGTTGTAATAATAGCCATCGGCGACGAAGAGCAATTTCGGCTCGACCTGACCGAAGCGATCAAGCACGCCCTGGACGCCGAAATCCGGCGACGCCGACGTGAAAGTAGCGCCGATCGAAGCCGCCGCCAGCATGGTAATGACGGTCTCCGGCAGGTTCGGCATATAGGCGGCGACGCGATCGCCAGCATGCACGCCATCGGCACGCATGGCTGCGGCGAGACGGGCGACGCGACGATAGAGTTCGCCGCGTCCGAGACGGCGTTTTAACCGGTCCTCGCCCCAGAAGACGATGGCGTCACCTTCCTCATCGCCATTCTGGCAATGGCGCAGCAGGTTCTCGGCAAAGTTGAGCCGTGCCTGCGGAAACCACCTTGCGCCAGGCATCCGCTCGGCAGCGACGACCACCGGCTCGCCACGTTCGCTGGCGATGACCTCGCCATCTTCCCAGACGGAAACCCAGAACTGCTGGGGATGCTCGATCGACCAGCGGTGCAGCGCTGCGTAATCGGCAAATTTCCTGCCCCAGCGCGCGCCGGCAGTGTGCATGAAAGCGGCCAGAAGGGTGCCATGCTGCCGCTCTGGGGTCGGTTGCCAAAGCGGCGTTGTGCTCACTTCGTAAGTCATGCAGATCTCCTTGCGCTCATGTCGCGGCGATACCGGCGAGCTGCTGGCTAACACGCTCCGGCAGCGGCACGGATTTGCCTGTGGCCGGACTCATCCAGACGATCTTCGCCGCCCCCTCGGCATACAGCCGCTCGTCGCCGACGATGCGCATTTCATAGAAGGTCGGCAGGCTGCTGCGGCCCGGCTGACCGGCATGCATGCGCACCTCGACGGTGCCCGGCGCCGTCATCGGAATGATGAAGGTGCAGCTGGCATTGACGATCACCGGCATGACCGACGGCGGACCGCTGCCGGTGCCGCGCTCGACGAGCTGATGGGCGTCGAGCCATTCGATGCGGGTCTGCTCGGCGTAGCGAAAATAGACGGTGTTATTGACATGGCCGAAAGCATCCATGTCGCCCCAGCGAATCGGTATCTGCGTGGTGAAGATCAACTTGCGCGGATGTTCCATGGTTCTGGCGGAGTGATCGCAGACTTCGAATTATAATCGGCCCGCCAGTATTGCCGATGCCGCCCGGACCGACAAGCCCGGTGCCGAATGGAGATGAAGACCATGCAGCGCGAAGCGATGGAATTTGACGTTGTCATTGTTGGCGGCGGCCCTGCCGGTTTGGCGGCGGCGATCCGGTTGAAACAATTGAGTGCCGACATCGGCGTCTGCCTGATTGAAAAAGGCAGCGAAATCGGCGCGCATATTCTTGCCGGCACGGTCATCGACCCGCGCGCCCTCAACGAACTGTTTCCCGACTGGCAGGCCCGCGAAGCGCCGCTGGAAACACCGGTGAGCGAGGATCGTTTTCTCTTCCTCGGCGCCAGCGGTGCACGGCAGGTGCCGACCGCCCTGCTCCCGAACTGCTTCACCAACCACGGCAACTACATCGTCAGCCTCGGCAACCTCTGTCGCTGGATGGGTCAGCAGGCTGAATCCCTGGGCGTGGAAATCTACCCGGGCTTCGCTGGCTCGGAAGTGCTATTCCATGACGACGGCGCTGTAAAAGGTGTGGCCACCGGCGACATGGGCCTGGACCGCGACGGCCAGCCCACCGCCGCGCATCAACCGGGCATGGAGCTGCTCGGCAAATACACGCTGTTCGGCGAAGGTTGCCGTGGCCAGCTGGGCAAGGAACTCGAGCAGCGCTTCGATCTGCGCAAGGGCGCCGATCCGCAGGTGTACGGCCTCGGTCTCAAGGAATTGTGGGAGATCAAGCCCGAGCGGCACAAGGCCGGGCTGGTCGTGCATACCGCCGGCTGGCCGCTGGACAATGACACTTACGGCGGCTCCTTCTGCTACCACTACGGCGACAACCTGGTGTCGATCGGCTTTGTCGTCGGCCTGGGCTACAGCAACCCGTATCTTTCGCCGTTCGAGGAATTCCAGCGCTACAAGACGCATCCAGCAATCCGCGCCTTTCTCGAAGGCGGCAAGCGCATTTCCTATGGCGCCCGGGCTATTACCGCCGGCGGCCTGCAGGCCTTGCCGAAGCTGATCTTTCCCGGCGGCGCCCTGATTGGCGACGACGCCGGCTTTCTCAACGGTTCGCGTATCAAGGGCAGCCACGCCGCCATCAAGAGCGGCATGCTGGCCGCTGATGCCATCGCTGCAGCGCTTTCCAGCGGTCGCAGCGGCGACGAGCTGACGGCCTACCCGGAGGCGTTTCGGCAGAGCTGGCTGTATGAAGAATTGCACACGGCGCGCAACTTCAAGCCGTGGATGAGCAAGGGCACGCTGTTCGGTTCGCTGATGTTCGGCATCGATCAGACGCTGCTGCGCGGCAAGGCGCCGTGGACGCTGGCACTGCACGCCGACCACACCAAGCTGAAAAGGGCGGCGGAATGCACGCCGATCGTTTATCCGAAAGCGGATGGCGTCATCAGCTTCGATCGCCTCTCGTCGGTGTTTCTCTCCAACACCAACCACGAAGAAAACCAGCCATGCCACCTGCATCTCAAGGATGCGGCGGTGCCGATCGCGGTCAATCTGGCGCTCTACGATGCGCCCGAACAACGCTACTGTCCGGCCAGCGTCTACGAGATCCTGCGCGACGGCGCCGACGGACAACCGCGCCTGCAGATCAACGCGCAGAACTGCGTTCACTGCAAGACCTGCGACATCAAGGACCCGACCCAGAACATCACCTGGGTCGCGCCGCAGGGCGGCGAAGGGCCGGTTTATCCAGGGATGTAGCGGCGAGAATATTGCGGCAAGCTTGTCAGGCGGCGGCCTGCACTGATTCCAGCGCCCGCGTCACGGCCCGCTCGAAGATCGGGTCGACAGAAAGGATGCGCGCCTCGCCACGCTCCAGCTTGACCGCCAGGGCGTCCGGCGATACCGACAACGCCCGCGCTTTCGGGTTGGTGAACAGATAAATGCCGCGCTGCGGACTGACCCATGACAAGCGATAGCGCAGCGGCTCGCCGCTGGGCTGGTTGAACTCGACCCAGTCGCCACGGCGTAAATCTTCGATGTCCCGATCCGAGCGTGCTGCCGCATCGATCGAATCAATCAGGGAAATGCTTTCGAGTTCGACGTCGCCATCGACCATCTCCACACTGGTCAGTTCGGGTTCGACGTGCACCGGTGGGGCAGGCGGCGGTCGCTCGGCAGCAGGCAGCGGTGCCGTATCGCGCATGACGCCCGCATGCAGGGTAAACAGGCCGTCGAAGAGCGCCTTGCGCCGATCCGGGGCCACACCGACCAGCGCAAACCCGGCACTGATCTGCTTGATCAAGTGCGGCAGCAGTCGCGACAAGGCACGGCGCTCCTGCACGTCGGATTTGTTCTGCACGCTGCCCACCAGATCGGCAATCGTCTGCACCGCCGCGCTCCAGGCGGGGCTTTCGACACCAGATTCGCGACGCACCTGCAGCAAGACATTGCGCCACTCGTGCTGCAGCAGATCGGTCACCGTCGGCGGAAGGTCAGCGGTCAGCCACGGCCGGATGACCGCATCGATGGCCAGAGCGCTCAGTTCTTCCTGTTCGCGCTGCACGACCAAAGGCGCGGCCCGTGCCGCCTGGTCATCGGCAGCGTCTTCCTGCTCAGCGAGAAAGCCTTCCAGCTCGACGCACAGCGTATCGAAAAGCGAGGTGTCCTGGCTGAATTCGTCGTGCAACCGGGCGATGATCTGGGCAATTTTCCAGTAGATCGGATCGTCGCGTCCGACTTCCCTGCCCCAGCGCACGGCGGCTTTGGAGATCACATCGAGCAGGCGCCGCGCCGGATGCGCCCGACTCGAAAAGAAGCCCTTGTCGAGCATCGCCACCTTGAGCACGGGAATCTGCAGCTTGCCGACCAGAGCCTTGATCGGATCGGCGATTTCGCGGTCGTCGAAGATCAGGTCGAAGAGCATCGAGACGATATCGACGGTGATCGCATCGAGCTGCGCCAGACCTTGACCGACTTCGCTGGCGCGGAACTCGTGCAGGACATTGCTGCCGACCGCCAGTGGCGCATTGCTCGCCGCCGCCGGCAGCGCTGCCGGTAGCGGTCGCTGCAAGGCGTCGAGCGATGCCCAAACGCGATCCATCGCCATCGCCGGACCACCGCCGCCTGATCCGCCAGGCATATTGCCAATTCCCCCTCCGCCACCCGGGCCGGCACCGCCAGCTGCTGCCGGGCCCCCGGCGGCGGCGCCGGCCGATCCGGGCGCCGCGACCAGCTTCTGCAGCATGGCAAAAATATCGCCGCTGGGTCCATTGGCTTCGTCGCTTTTCTTGTCCGCATCGCGACCCCGTCCGGGGGCGCGACCGTAGCCGCGACGCAGCGCCGGCAGGACATCGTGGCGCACCATCAGCGTGTTGATATCGTGATAGAACGCTGCCATGCGCTCGAGCAGCAGCGGCTCGAGCGCGCGATAAAGCTCGATACGTTCCAGGGGTTCCAGATCGATATCGCACAGGGCGCCGTGCAGCGATTTGCAGATGACCTCCGGGCCGGCCGGATTGTCCGCTTCGCTCGTGTCGGGGCGGCCGGCCAGCACAGCTAGGCGACGACCGACCGCGTAGAGTTCGTCGCGGCACGCTTCACCGATCTTTTCGCCGAGGGACTTGAGCGCCAGTTCTTCGCTGAGTTCGCCATCGTCGACGATCTGCAGATCCTCAAGGCGCATCTCGCTCGACTTGGCCGGTGCGCGCGCGGCGATCGCCGCGTCGAAATCGCGCATCCAGTGCGCCGAAATCTGCGCTTCAAGACGCCCGCCGCGGCCCACCAGTGCGCCACGCAAACCATGCAGGAAGCTGCGCCGATCGCGGTCGACGGCCACATCGCCGCGTTGCTGCAGGGATTCGGAAAGGATCTCGACGATTGCGCGCATCATCTCGCGCAATCGTCGCGCGGCCAGATCGCGGGCATCCGCCAGGATCTTGTCGCCAGGGGCCGCGAAAGCCGGTTCGGCGTTGGGAAATCTGATCACGTTGTCAACAATGGGCGCCGCCATGATGGTCTAATTTTGCTGCGACTGCCGGTGCTCCGCAGGCCGTGCTGACAATAGCATAAGCCGGGCCACGACAGACACTGCAAGCTGCAAACCTGATCAGAATTTCAGCGCTGTCGCCAGCGAATCGAGTTCTTCGACCGACTCCTCGATGACGGCGGCGAGTTCGCTGTCCGCCATCACCTGCTCGGTGACAGCGACCATTTCTTCGTAATGAATGCTCGCCGCGGACTGCAGCGGATTGGCAATCGGCGTCAGGCAATTGGCCAGGTAGAGCGTATCGGTCAGCGAAGTTGCCGGCAGGGCAAAGTCGCCATGCCACAATCCGAGGACCGCGCTTGAGACTTCTTCGGGAACCGAGAGCGCCAGCAGCACTGCCGAGCCGACCTGCGTTTCACCACCGGTATTCCATTCCGGATCGATCTCGCCATCGTTGAACACCGGATAGTCGCCAGCCCGCGACAGCATGTAAAAGCCGCCGACCTCATGGACGATGCCGGCGAACATGGCAACGTCGGGATTGGAATGCGTGACCCGCCGAGCCAACACATAGGACAGCGCGGCAACATGCACCGTGTGATCCCAGAGGCGCGCCGCCAGTGCCTGATATTGCGGCGCCATCGGCACATTCGTCATTTGCCGCATGATAACCGCCGTGGCCAGGGCCCGCACCAGGTTGGTACCGAGCCTGATGACGGCGCTGCGCACATCGGCGATCGTCGCGCCGGACCGGTTGAAGGCGACCGAATTGGCGATTGCGACAACCCGCGCGGCCAGCATCGGTTCGGCCTGAACCACCTTGGCGACCATATCGGCATTAACGTTCGGATCATCGAGTGTCATGCGCACGCGCAATGCGGCATAGGTGTGCGTGGGAAAAATCAACTCGCCGCCTGCCGCTTCGATGGCAAGTTTTTGCAGGGCTTCCCGGCTGTCCATGTGGCGATCTCCGTAGTGACTCAAATCAAAACTGCTCTTCGGTCAGCGCCAATGCCCCAGCTCCGCCGGAGACGACAGTTTCACACAAACCCGACGCCGCACTCAACACATGATCGGCATAAAAACGGGTGGTGACGATCTTGGCCGGGAGAAATGGGTCGGCGTTGCCTGCGGCAATATCGGCGCGCGCCGCCAGCGCCGCCCGCGCCATCTGCCAGCCGCCGGCAACAATGCCCAATAGTTTGAGGAAAGGCACGGCGCCGACCGAGACCCCGCGAATGTCGCTGCCATAACCCGTGACGATGTAGGCAGCGGCCCGCGACAAGGCCGCAACGCCCGCCCGCAGCGCCGTGGCGATGGCGACAAAGTCGGCATCGGCATCGCTATCGCCAATGCCGGCCAGATCCGTAGCGGTCTGCTCGATCAGGGCGATCACGGCCTTGAGCGTGGCACCGCCATCGCGGGCAAGCTTGCGGCCGATTAGATCGTTGGCCTGGATACCGGTGGTGCCTTCGTAGATCGTGGTAATGCGGGCATCGCGCAAATGCTGGGCGGCGCCGGTTTCCTCGATGTAACCCATACCGCCATGCACCTGCACGCCGAGGTAAGCAATCTCGTTGCCCGTCTCCGTGCTCCAGCCCTTGACGACCGGAATCATCAGATCGACGAAGGCCTGGTTGCGCCGCCGCTCGGCCTCATCGGGGTGCTGCAAGGCAACGTCATGGGCGGCGGCGACCACATAGGCGAGGGCGCGCATCGCTTCAATTTGCGACTTCATCAGCATCAGCATGCGCCGCACATCCGGGTGATGGATGATGGCTACCGGACCCGCCGAACCTTCGATGGCGCGGCCCTGAGTGCGCTCCTTGGCATAGCTCAGCGCCAGTTGATAGGCGCGCTCGCCAATAGCCAGGCCTTCGAGGCCAACTGCGAAACGGGCAGCATTCATCATGACGAACATGTACTTGAGGCCGTCGTTTTCCTTGCCGATCAGGTAACCGACGGCGCCGCCGTTATCGCCATAGGCCATGACGCAGGTCGGGCTGGCGTGGATGCCCAGCTTATGCTCGATCGATACGCACCAGGCATCATTGCGCTGACCCAGCGAACCATCGTCATTGACCAGAAATTTGGGTACGACAAACAGCGAGATTCCCTTCACCCCTTCCGGTGCATCGGGGGTACGCGCCAGGACCAGGTGGACGATGTTCTCGGCCATGTCGTGCTCGCCGTAGGTGATGAAAATCTTCTGCCCGAAGATGCGGTAGCTGCCGTCGCCCTGCGGCACCGCGCGCGAGCGCACTGCGGCCAGGTCCGATCCGGCCTGCGGTTCGGTGAGGTTCATGGTGCCGGTCCACAGGCCGCTGACCATGTTGGGCAGAAACGTTTCCTTCTGCTTGGCGGTGCCGCATAGCGCCAACGCCTCGATGGCACCGAGGGTCAGCAGCGGGCACAGGGAAAAGGCAATGTTGGACGCTTTCCACATTTCCTGAACTGCCGCCGCCACCACTTTAGGCAGCCCTTGGCCGCCGAATTCGCTGTCACAGGAAAGCCCGTTCCAGCCGGCTTCGACGAATTGCCGATAGGCCTCGCCGAATCCCGGCGGCATCGTCACCTGCTTGTCATGCCACTTGACACCGAGCTTGTCGCCTTCCTGATTGAGCGGCGCCAGAACGCCGCCGGCAAATTTGCCGGCTTCTTCGAGAATGGCATCGACGACATCGCTGGTCGCTTCCTCGCAACCTGGCAATTGGGCAATACGGTCGATTCCGGCCAGACGATTCAGGACAAACTGCATGTCCTTGAGGGGCGCGACATAAGCGGTACTCATGAGATTTAAACTCCAGTCGGAAGAAGAAAATGTCAGCCGAGTTTGTCAGCTGAATTTGTCAGCCAAGTTCGACAAGCAACTCGGGAATCACCTGGAAGAGATCGCCGACCAGACCATAGTCGGCCACGGCGAAGATCGGCGCATCGGCATCCTTGTTGATGGCGACAATGACTTTCGAATCCTTCATGCCGGCCAGATGCTGGATGGCGCCGGAAATGCCGACCGCAATGTAGAGTTGCGGCGCGACGATCTTGCCGGTCTGGCCGACCTGATAGTCATTGGGCACGAAACCGGCGTCGACCGCCGCCCGCGAGGCGCCGAGGGCGGCCCCTAGCCGGTCGGCCAGCGGTTCGAGCAGTTTGTGATAATTCTCGCCGGAACCCAATCCCCTGCCACCCGAAATGATCACCTTGGCGGCAGCCAATTCAGGGCGGGCACTCTTGGTCAATTCGCGACCGAGGACTTTCGTCAGCCCCAGATCGGGGCCGGCCGCAACCGCCTCGATGGCCGCGCTGCCGCCGCTGCCGGCCACCGCATCGAAGCCGGTGGTGCGCACCGTGATGACCTTGATGGCATCGGCCGACTTGACTGTAACCATGGCGCTGCCGGCATAGGTCGGGCGAACGAAAGTATCCGGACTTTCGACGGCAACGATCTCGGAAATCTGCGCGACATCGAGCAAGGCCGCGACCCGCGGCAGCACGTTCTTGCCCTGGGTTGTTGCCGGGGCGAGGATGTGAGTGTAAGAGGGTGCCAGTGTCACCACGAGGGCGGCGACATTTTCCGCCGTGTGCTCGGCGTAGTGCGGCGCGTCGGCCACTTTGACCAGGCTGATTCCCTCCACCTGCGCCGCTGCGGCAGCAACGGCTGCGCAGTCGCTGCCGGCAATCAGGAGATGAATATCGTCACCAAGTTTGCGCGCCGCCGCAACGGTATTCAGCGTCGCCGCCTTGAGGCTGGCGTTGTCGTGTTCGGCTATGACCAGGATGCTCATGCGATCACCTTCGCTTCATTGCGCAGCTTGGCCACCAACTCCTTCGCGTCGGCAACTTTGACGCCGGCGCTGCGTTTGGCTGGTTCGCTGACCTTGAGGGTCGTCAAGCGCGGCGTGACATCGACGCCGAGATCCGCCGGCTTGATGTTCTCCATGGGTTTCTTCTTGGCTTTCATGATGTTCGGGAGTGTCGCATAGCGCGGCTCATTCAGGCGCAGATCGGTCGTAACGACCGCCGGCAGAGACAGTTCCAGCGTCTCGCTGCCGCCGTCGACTTCACGCACGACCGTGGCCTTGCCAGCGGCCACCGTCAGTTTCGAAGCAAAGGTCGCCTGCGCCCAGCCCTGCAGCGCAGCGAACATCTGGCCGGTCTGGCTGGCGTCATCGTCGATGGCCTGCTTGCCGAAAATGACCAGCTGCGGTTGCTCGCGATCGGCGATCGCCTTGATCAGCTTGGCCACCGCCAGGGGCTGCAGATCGACGTCCGTCTCCACCAGGATGGCGCGGTCGGCGCCAATGGCCAGGGCAGTGCGCAGGGTCTCCTGGCAGCCGATCAGACCACAACTGACGGCGACGACTTCGCTGGCGACGCCCGCCTCTTTCAGGCGTATGGCTTCTTCGACAGCGATTTCATCGAAGGGATTCATCGACATCTTGACGTTGGCCAGATCCACGCCGCTGCCATCCGACTTGACTCGGACCTTGACGTTGTAATCGACCACCCGCTTGATTGGAACCAGGACTTTCAAATCGTTCTCCTCGAAACTCGGACCAACTATTAACAACAGTTACCCCCAGAGGGGTATGTCCAACAGCTAGTGTATAACGCGCTGAAGCCATACGTCTCCGTATGGCTTCTGCTATGCTAGCGCAATCTTATTGTCGATTCAATACCCTGGCGTATGGAAAAAGCTCCCAGGCAGATGCTCGACCGTGCCACCTGGATCAAGTCGGCCACCGCCATGCTGGCAGACAGCGGGCCCGAAGGCGTGCGCGTCGAACTGCTGGCCAAGCGCCTCGCCGTGACCAAGGGCAGCTTCTACTGGCACTTCAAGGATCGCCAGGATCTTCTTACCGAAGTATTGCAGTTCTGGAAGGAAGGACGCATCCGCGACATCATCAAGCAAACCCAGGCATCGCCGGGACGGGAACGCGAACAGATTCTCCATGTCCTAGACGTCTATGCTGCCAATCGCAACCGCAAGGGCATCCCGATCGAACTGGCAGTGCGAGACTGGGCCCGGCGCGATTTGCAGGTGGCGGGGGTTGTTGCCGAAGTCGACGCCACCCGCTTCAATCAGACACGCCGCTTGTTCCTGGCTTGTGGGCTCGACGAAGCCGAATCGGCAGCGCGTAGCACGCTCGTCTACGCCTACGTGTTCGGTATCAGCTTGCTGACGCCGGAAACTCTGGGTACCGATGCGGAGGCATGCAGGAGGCAGATCGCCGAGCTGATCACACGCGATCTGGAATGATTGCGGCAGGTGCTGTCGCGCATCGTCAGGTTGTAAAGCAGGCGTCGGGCAGTCAATTGAAACGCCATCCACACTTGCAACAGTTTTGCCGAGAACATGCTAATGACATCATTCGGTCCCAACCGCAATTCAAAGAATGGCATAATCCCCGCTTCGTTATTTTGTCCCACACCGAGCCGCAACGATGGCAATTTTTCGCTGTAACAAGTGCGCATACCTCTCCGAGCAGTCAGACCGCCTAGTTGGCGAAACCATTCCCTGCCCGGAGTGCGAAGACCCGGTGCAGGTTTATGACACGCCTTTCTTTGTCGGCAAGTTGCTGAACAAGTACTTTGACAGCCAAAGGGAAATTACGCGCCTGAAGGCGCAAACTTCGAATGCTTCCGGATCGCCGCCGCCAGACTTGATCGAGCCGACTCTTTTGGATGACATCGATCTCGCCAATACCGACCAGTTGGCTTCAGAGCTTCAACATGCGCCGATTTACGATTGGTTCAAACGCAAGCAGATCGGCGTTCAGTTCAATACGCGCGGGGTCGACACCACCGGGTTTTTCGATGAAATCGCGGTCAGCATCGGCAGCAACCTCCCCGTATTGAAGGCGGTTGTGGACAGAGTCCGCTGGGCGCAGCAGAAAGGCTACGCGAGTACGACAATTCATCTCGACAATAGATCCGCGCAGGAGTCGAGCGAAATCACCGAGTTTTGTCAGCGGCTATATGATTTTTCATTCGTTGCCAAGTGCATACACAGTCTTCAGGAGAACTATATTCGGCTGGTTGTGCAGAGCGCACCGACCATGCGCAATTTCTTCAATGGCGAGTGGCTGGAATGGCATGCATTGATGACTTGCCTGCAATACGCCAAACAACGCAAGCTGCGCTTTTCCTGCGCGCGAAACTGTGTCGTAACCCTGCAAAATGACGAAAGCTACGAACTCGATGTATTCGTGCTGATCAACGGCGACCAGCCAATCTGCATCGAGTGCAAGACCGGCGAGTTCCGCCAGAATATCGACAGGTATCTGACCCTGCGCAAGATCCTGGGTATCGACCCCGAGAACTTCATCATGTGCATCGCCGGCCTCAGCGAAGAGCATGCCAAAGGACTAACCGCCATGTACGGTCTGAGCTTCACCAACGAATTGGCGCTGGCCACCCAACTCGCCCGACTCTTTTGATTCGCTGGATTGGCCCATCGCCGGGCTTCGCCCTCTAGCTCGCGACGTGTTCGCCTTGAGTGCGCGGGAACAATGCAACAAACTGCCGAGCCCACCTTGGCCGTCTGGCCTGGGTGGGCTTGAACACATCGTTTTCAGTCAACGATCTTCGGTCCCGCGAGGCTGATCAGCGGATCGAATTCCAACGGCGTCAGCGGCGTGCGTTGCGAGATTCGTCTGGCTGCGGCTACCTTCTCGGCCGCGATCTGCCGCACAAAATGCCAGCCGCACGGCGTCTTGATGAATGCATAGCCGGTCGGTTCGTCGATGAATACTTTATATTGGCGGTGATCGTAACCATCGGTGCCGCACCCAGCAGCTTCGGCGGCAATGCCCGATCCTGCGATCAGTAGACCGGCGGCAATCGCTATCAGTTGAATCGGTTTCATGGTGTTTTCTCCACAAGTCAAATTTCGATGAGCGGAGAATACACTTGGATGTTGCAATGCAATAATTGATATTTATAGCTGTCATAATCAGTTTTCCTTATGCTTCGTCGCAGTGACCCGTCGTGTCAGCTCGCCTCCCATGCACGTTGCAACCGTCAACGCGAGTCGTACCCCCTAAGCCGGACGAGCAGGAACCAAAAAGGGTAATGTAACGTCACTGTGAATCCTGAGGTGGAGGCTGTGATGAACACACCGCTTCTCGAACGCTACCGTGAGCGGATAGCTGGGGTGTTGACCTGCTACGACCGGATAGTGATTACCGGCACGCTGCCGGGAGCGTGCCATGCAGCGGGGATGACGAGTTATCTGAATGCGAACCACATTCGCATCTTTGACTGTCCGCGCTTTGCTGAGCCCCAAGTGCGGGCCAACGCGGAGGGCTTAGCCAATTAGCGCGGTTTGTAGAACTGCCCTTTGTGCATCGAGGCGTTGCAGTTCTGACCCCTTTCTTTTGTTTGTTGCTTTTGCCATTATGGGATAATTGGCTCTGTATTTGTAGCCGATTCCATCCAGGAGAAGTCAATGGACGCGATTTTTGCCGACTATTCAATCAGTATGTCCGAGTTCAAAAGGAATCCTGCAGAGGTTTTAAGGACAGCAGGAGAGAAGCCTGTCGCTGTACTCAATCATAATCGGCCAGCGTTTTACATGGTGACGCCGAAACTCTTCGAAGCGCTGGTGGAGGAATTGGTAGACCGTGAACTGGTCGGGCTTGTGCGCCAACGGCTGACTAGCGTCGATCGCGCCATTGAAGTCGATATTGACGAAATCTGATTTGGGCGCGCCAGCAGAAATGTATCGTCTCAAGTTTGTTCCCGAAGCGCTTCAAGAGTGGAACGCACTGGGCAGCAGCGTCAAAGAGGTCTTGCGAAAGGCGCTCAAGAAACGGCTGCTGATACCACGCACCCCCGGCGCTCAGTTACATGGCGACCTGATGGACTGCTACAAGATAAAGCTACGCAAACAGGGATATCGCCTGGTCTATCGCGTCGAGGATGATGTTCTTGTCGTTCTCGTGCTTGCCGTGGATAAGCGCGAAG
>CAISUK010000478.1 GCA_903888645.1 uncultured Pseudomonadota bacterium
GCCGCAGCAGATTGTCGACGAACTGCGTGGCGAAGACCTGCCGGTGCTCACGACGATGCTTTCGTCATCGGTGAAGATCCGCGAATCTCACCAGCAGGCCAAGCCGATGATTCATCTTGAGCCGCGTCATAAAGTGGCGTTGGAGTTTGCCGCGCTTTACAGCGAGATTGATGACGCGCATCAGGAAAAGAGCAAAACCGCAGCGCGCAAGCGCGCCTGAAACCAACGAGGGAATTGTCATGATCAAACGCATTCTTGTTGCCGCTGGTTTTGTCGCATCGTTCGCTGGCCTGACGAGCGCTGCCTATGCCGAAGACATCGTACGTCTCGGCAATCTCAAATTCGCCCACTACGGCGCCGTCTCCTACATGAAGGAGATCTGTCCGAAATACGGCATCAAGATCGACGAGCGGATGTTCCCCAAAGGCCCGGACATCATGCCGGCCATCGTTTCCGGCGACATCGACATGGCAGCGTCCGCATCCGACGGCGCCATCTCGGCGCGCGCCAATGGCGTGCCGGTCTTCGTCGTCGCCGGTTTCGCCAAGGGCGGCGCGCGCATCGTCGCGCAGGCCGAATCGGGCATCAAGTCGCTCAAGGATATGAAGGGCAAGAAAGTCGGCGTCACCCGCGGCGGCGCGCAGGAACTGCTACTGCTCGCCGAACTCGACAAGGCCGGGCTGAGCTGGTCGGACAAACCGGGTAAGGACGTGCAGATTCTCTACCTGGCCTTCGCCGATCTGAATCAGGCGCTGGCGGCGAAGCAGATCGACGCCATGTGCCAGTCGGAACCGCAATCGTCGCAGGCCATCAACAAGAAATTCGGCGTGGAAGTGCTGAAACCCTATGACACAGAAATGGGCGAGCCGTACCGCCTGCTGATCATGACGGAGAAGCTCTACACCGAGAAGAAGGACGTCGCCCAGCGCGTCATGAAATGTTTCGTCGAAGCGACCGCAACGTTCAACAAGAATCCGCAGCTCGCCGAGAAATACGTCCGCGAACAGATGTTCAAGGGCCAGATCACGCAGCTGGATTTCAAGGACGCGATGGACAACGCCGATTACACCTACGACGTGACGGCCGAGCACATCGACATCACCGCCGCCTTCATGCAAAAGTACGGTGTCGGCCGGATGGCCAAGCCACCCAAGGCGGCCGAGTGGCTGCGCCTCGACCTGTTGCAAAAGGCCAAGTCCGACCTCGGCGTGAAATGACATTGCTATGCCGGCTCGGCTGAAGGATTTCCTGCAGGGCCTGCTCATTCCGATTATTCTACTGGTGGCGTGGGAAGCCAGCGCCCGCGCCGGTTTCTTCTCGGCGGCGATCCTGCCGGCACCGTCAGCCGTTGCAGCGAAATGGTGGATCTCGCTGCTGCCGGCGCAGCCGATCGATCCGGCGAGTCAATCCTATGTCGGCTGGATGTTCTCCGGTGAACTGATCCAGGATGCCATTTCCAGCCTCTACCGGGTATTGACCGGCTTTGTGATCGGCGCCGGATTGGCATTGCCGCTCGGCCTGTTGATGGGCGCCCGGCCGACGATTTATCGGCTTTGCAATCCGCTGATGCAGATCCTGCGGCCGATTCCGCCGATCGCCTACATTCCGCTGGCCATTCTCTGGTTCGGGCTGGGTAATCCGCCGTCGGTGTTCCTGATTTCCATCGGCGCATTCTTTCCGGTGTTGATGAACACCATTGCCGGCGTGCGCAACGTCGATAACATCTACCTGCTGGCCGCCGCGAATCTCGGCGCCGGGCAATGGACACTCTTCACCCGCGTCATATTGCCGGCGACCATGCCCTACATTCTGGCCGGCGTGCGCATCGGCATCGGCACCGCCTTCATCGTCGTCATCGTCTCGGAGATGATCGCGGTCAATGACGGCCTCGGCTATCGCATCCTCGAAGCCCGCGAGTTCATGTGGTCGGACAAGATCATCGCCGGCATGATCACCATCGGCCTTCTCGGATTGGCTCTGGATACCGCGGTCAGCCGCCTCAACAATCACCTGCTGCGCTGGCATCGCGGGCTCGATCAGTGAGCCAGGACAAAAGCATAAGCGTCGGAAACTCGATCCCCTCGCCCCGCGAGCGGGGAGAGGGACAGGGTGAGGGGCGCACAAGAAAAGATTTCAGCAGGATCGCATTCACCCCCCACTCACCCCAACCCTCTCCCCCGAGTCCGGGAGAGAGGGAGTTACCGGCCGCGAGCGCATTGCGATGAGCCAGATCGCCATTCGCCATGTGCATAAATCCTTCGCGGCCAAGCAGCGCGAAGTCGTCGCCTTGCGCGACATCGACCTCGACATCAACCCCGGCGAATTCGTCTGTCTGCTCGGTCCCTCCGGGTGCGGTAAATCGACGCTGCTCAACGCCGTCGCCGGATTTTCGCTGCCGTCCTCGGGCGAAATCAGCGTCGACGGCCGGCGCATCACCCAACCGGGACCTGATCGCGGCATGGTCTTCCAGGAATACGCACTCTTCCCCTGGATGACCGTCGCGCAGAACATCGGCTTCGGTCTGGAGATTCAGAAGAAACCGGCCGACGAGATCGCCGCGAAGGTCGGCCAACTTCTCGACATGCTGCACCTCAAGGATTTCCGTGACCGCTTCCCCAAGGATCTATCCGGCGGCATGCGCCAGCGCGTCGCCATCGCCCGTGTTCTCGCGCTCGATTCGCCCATCCTGCTCATGGATGAGCCTTTCGGCGCCCTCGACGCGCTGACCCGGCGCAATCTTCAGGACGAGTTGCTGCGCATCTGGAGCAAATCCGGCAAGACCATCCTGTTCGTCACCCACTCCATCGAGGAATCCATCTACCTCGCCGACCGCATCATCGTCATGACCTACCGGCCCGGCACTGTCAAACGCGATCAGCGCGTGGAATTGCCGAGGCCGCGCGATCCGTCATCAGCGGAATTCAACGAACTGAAACGCGAACTGGGTAGGCTGGTGATGGAAGAACAGCAGCGCCATGCGGCGGATGAAATGCAGGTGGCGGCGATCGATTAGTGCGTCTGCAATTCTTCTCGAATCGTCTGGCGCACAACTTCGGCTAGCGTCACGCCTTGCGCAGCGCCTGGTTCATCAGGATTTGGTAGTTGCCGCAGCTCATTTCGGAAACGAAAATGGGCCGTTGTCGCGTAGCTGGGTTAAGTGAAAGTGGCCCGAGAGCGGTCAGTGATTCGCCACCCAGTTCTCAATGCGCGAATCGGGATAATCGGCGAAATCGGCTTCGTTGTTGGTGACCAGAACGACGTCGAGCGCCACCGCGTGAGCGGCAATGAGCTTATCCAGCGCATCGCGCTTTCTGTCTCTGGTGGCCAAGCGGATAGGTCCGTATTTGAAGGCTGCTGTCGCCTCGAAAGGCACTACTTCGATGTCCTCCAGCAATTCCGCAAGTGCTTTACGGTTGTGCGCCTCATCTGCGCCGGAACAGGTAACGCCATATTCCAGTTCGGCCAGCGTAATCGCCGAGATCACCACCTCGCCGACGTAGCATTGGGCAAAACGCGCGGCAACTTCCGGCGGATGATGCTTCATGAGATAGATGCAGATATTGGTGTCAAGCAGATAGCGCTGGGTCATAAACCGTCCCGTTGCGCTTCCTGATTTTCACCCCGGCCCTGAGCCATGAAATCAGGCGAAAACCTCGCGAATTTTGCCATGACCTGATCCAGGCGCCGCCGCACCGGTCGTATCACGATCTGCTCGCCGATGCGCTCTATCTCTACATCGAGATCATTGCGATCATAAGCCAGTTCGGCCGGAATACGTACCGCCTGCGAGTTGCCGTTCTTGAAAACCTTGGTTACCGTTGTCATTTTGTCACCCTGTATGTACGTGTACATTTTGGCGGGGTGCGATGAAATGTAAAGTGCTATTGCGGTGGGAAGGAGCCAATGGTTGCGACAGGCGACAGGCTCGGATGTACCTCAGCCTAATCGCCCCAGGCAGGCCATGACTTGATGCCAGCCAGCTTCGGCGCTTGCTCCGCTCTCGTCGAAAACCGCTTGCAGTTGCCGCAGCTGCGTCCCGGTGAGCTGCGCTTCAAGTTTCGCGCCACTCGCAGTCAATGCCAGTTGGCGCACGCGGCGGTCATGCTCCGCCGTACTCATGGTCACCAGCTTCATTTCGATCAACTGCCGCAAGGGTGCGTTCAGCGCTTGTTTAGTTACGCTCAACATACTGAGCAAGGCATTGACCGAGATCGGCGAATTTCGACCGACGAAATAGAGGATGCGGTGATGCACTCGACCCAACCCGCGCTGTTCGAGAATGCGGTCGGGAGGCGCGGTGAAGGCGCGGTAGCCGAAATACAACTGCTCGATGGCTTGTCGAAGGGCGGCTTCGCGAGTCATGGACGAAATTGCTTGGGCTTGGGGTTTTTGGTCAACGATATTGACATGATAGGTTTTAAACCGGTATTCTGTCGATAGGTCAATATATTTGACGTTTTTGATGGGGCGCCATGAACTCTTTGTCACCGCTTTTCAGTACTCGCTTTTCATCCAGAACCGGCGATCTGCATGCATCGCCGATTCGCAAGATTCTTTCGGTGGTTAGCCGTCCCGGCATGATTTCCTTTGCCGGTGGTTTGCCGGCGGTCGAGAGCTTCCCGCAGTTCAATGTGGATTCGATGCCGCAACACATGCTGCAATATGGTCCCAGCGAAGGCGAATGGGAATTGCGTCAGCGGATTGCGGAAGAGTTGCATGGCCAAGGGTTGAATTGCAATGCCAATCAGATCCTTATTCTGTCTGGTTCGCAGCAGGGAATCGACCTTGTCGCCAAGCTGTTCATCGATCCCGGAACTGCAGTGGCAGTGGAATCGCCGACCTATGGTTGGTGCTTCAGCAATTGAACGATCCGGCGCATGGCAAGCGTTTGCAAGAACTCTCGGAAGGTTATCGGCAACGTCGTGATGGCTTCGAAGCGGCACTGCGCCGTCACTTCGGTGCGCTGGCTACTTGGCAGAAGCCGCAGGGTGGATTGTTCTTCTGGCTGACCCTGAATCGACGCATCGACACACGGCTGCTCTTGCCTGCGGCGCTCGAAGCTGGAGTCGCCTTCATGCCCGGCGAGCAGTTTCTGCCGATGGAGGTGAGTGGGTGCGGCCAACTGCGCCTTAATTTCAGTCATGCCAATGAGGTTCAGGCCGAGGCGGGCCTGAATATCCTGGCGACATTAGTGCGCAGTGCGCCTTGAGATATTGCCGGTGCGAAGGAGCCTTTTCAACATGCCGGCCAATGCAAATGGCCATTCCGGATAGCCTTCTCGAGTGAGTGAAAGAAGGTAAAATCTGCGCCCCGCGCCATGCGGCGGCAGTTCCCTCGCCGCCCTGCCAGAATCAGGATCCATCGCCGTGCTCGTCGCTTCCAATATCACCATGCAGTTCGGGGCCAAGCCCCTGTTCGAAAATGTCTCCGTCAAGTTCGGCGACGGCAATCGCTATGGTCTGATCGGCGCCAATGGCGCTGGCAAATCGACCTTCATGCGCATCCTCGACGGCGAACTGGAACCATCGGGCGGCAATGTCGCTCTGGATAGCGGCGAGCGGATGGCCTTTCTCCGCCAGGATCAGTTCGGTTACGAAGAACAACGCGTACTCGACGTGGTGATGATGGGCCACCAGCAGATGTGGGCCTGCATGCAGGAGAAGGATGCCATCTACGCCAACCCGGAGGCGAGCGAGGACGACTACATGCACGCCGCCGAGCTGGAAGCGAAATTCGCCGAGTACGACGGCTACACCGCCGAGTCGCGCGCCGGCGAATTGTTGCTCGGTGTCGGCATTCCCACCGACAAGCACAATGGCCCGATGCGCGAAGTGGCGCCTGGCTGGAAGCTGCGCGTGCTGCTGGTCCAGGCGCTGTTCGCGAATCCGGACATCCTGCTGCTCGACGAGCCGACCAACAACCTCGACATCAACACCATCCGCTGGCTGGAAAACGTGCTGAACGAGCGCAACAGCACGATGATCATCATCTCCCATGATCGCCACTTCCTCAATCAGGTGTGCACCCACATGGCCGACCTCGATTACGGCCGCATTCAGGTGTATCCCGGCACCTATGATGATTACATGGAAGCGTCGACTCAGGCGCGGGCGCGGCTGTCATCCGCCAACGCCAAGGCCAAGGAGCGCGTTGCCGACCTGCAGGAATTCGTCCGCCGCTTCTCCGCCAACAAGTCGAAGGCGCGCCAGGCGACTTCGCGAGCCAAGCTGATCGAGAAGATCAAGGTCGAGGACATGAAGCCGTCGTCGCGCCAGTATCCGTGGATTCGTTTCGATTATGACGACAAGGACAAGCTGCACCGCCATGCCGTCGAAATCGAGAACATGAGCTTCGGCTATGAGCCGAAGACGCCGATCATCAAGAGTCTGACGATGACCATCGATGCCGGCGACCGGGTTGCCATCATCGGCGAGAACGGCGTCGGCAAGACCACGCTGTTGCGCCTGCTGGCCGGCGAAATGCTGGGTGGATTAGCTCCGCAACATGGCAAAGTGAAATGGGCCGAGAAGGCCAAGCCCGGCTATTTCGCCCAGGACCACGCCGCCGATTTCGCCTCCGACACGACGCTGGCCGAATGGATCACGCAGTGGGTGCGCGAGGGCGGTTATGACGGTGGCGATGTCGAGACGCTGATCCGCGGCACACTCGGCCGCCTGCTCTTTTCCGGCGACGATGTGCGCAAATCGCTCAAGGTCGTTTCCGGCGGCGAGCAGGGCCGCATGCTATTCGGCAAGCTGATGCTATTGCGGCGCAACGTGCTGCTGATGGACGAGCCGACCAATCACCTCGACATGGAATCGATCGAGTCGCTCAATACAGGCATGGAGAAATTTCCCGGAACGCTCTTATTCGTCTCGCATGACCGCGAATTCGTCTCGTCGCTGGCCACGCGCATCATCGAGATCCGCCAGGATCACAAGATCATCGACTACCGCGGCAGCTACGAGGAATACCTGGCCAGCCAGGGTATCGACTAGCCACCGGGTTGCTTCCGACTCACGCCGACAGGCGCGCCAGCCAATCGGCGGCTCGCTCAACCGCGACGCCACCGCGTTGTTCGGGCTGGCGCAGGTAGCGCACCAGCAAGCTGGCGCCGGCGTTGGGAAAGCGCGCGGCGATTGCGGCAAGATAAGGCGGCACCGCCGGATCGCTCAACTTGCATTCGGCAAAGCCGACAGGCTCACCATTTTCACAAAGGGCAAAGTCGATTTCACGCCCTTCCTTGTCGCGAACATAGTTCAGGGTCATGGCGCGCCCGGCCGAATCCTGCAAGAAATGGGCGTGGCGCAGGAGCATCGTGGCGCACGCGTTCTCGAAGCGCACTCCCTCGTCGCCCTTCACCAACCCGGTATCGAAGAAATACACCTTCGGCTCCTTGAGCAAGGCACGGGCAATATTGCGATGGAAGGGTCGGACCGTGAAGACGACATGCAAGGCTTCCAGAATTTCTAGATACCGGCCGAGCGTGGTCGGCGAAATCTGTAAATCGCGCGCCAGCGAGGCCAGTGAGAGCGTTGAGCCGACGCGGTTCCTGAGCATGTCGACGAAGACGCGCATTGCGCGAATCTCGCCGATCCGCGAAAACTCGAGAATGTCTTCCCGGATCACTCCCTCAAGATACAGTTGCCGCCACCGCTCCGCATCAGTGGCCTGATCAGCCAGGAACGGCTCGGGAAATCCGCCACGTTCGAGAATGCGCGCCAGCGCGGCTTCGGGCATGGCCGCGGAAGCCGCGACCCACTCCTTCACAGTGATTGGGTGCAAGCGCCAGGAAAAATAGCGGCCGGCCAGAGACTCGCCGGATTGACGAAAGGTATCGAGACGCGCACTGCCGGTAACCAGTAATGCCTGCCCCGGGACGCGACCATCGAAGACGCCCTTCAGCCAGGCTTTCCAGCCCACCATCTTGTGCAGTTCATCGAACACGACCAGGCTGGCAGATGGCGACCAGCTTTGATCGAGCATGACCCGGCGGTCCACGGCGACATCCCAATTGAGCACCTGCGCATTAGGCCGGGTGCGCGCCAGCCCCAAGGCGAGAGTTGACTTTCCTGTCTGCCGGGGACCGGAAAGAAAGACCATCTTGCTTGCCAGATCGGCCTGAATAAACGGGGTGAGTTCGCGTTCCATTCCGACTATTCTCTAGGAAAATGGAAGAAAGTCAAGACTATTTTCCAGTTCAATGAAAAATTGTCGGATGTCTCGATGGACTGATTCATGGCTGCGCATCATTTGGGCAATGGGCTTCTGCGCGAAAAGCCAGCCCTGAGGAATAGCTGGCCAGACTGGGTATCGACTGCTCGCTGACGGCGACCGCACACCAAAGTCGTCTCTGCCAAACGTCGCTTATGTACGGCAGCACACAGACGACGGCTTGAAGTTAGGCGACGATCTTGCCCCTGACCGGTCGCCGTCGCTACCAGTGTCCGGCGCCGCCAATACGCTACACCCGCAACGGCGTCAGCGTGACTGGCGACCTGCTGTTAGTGGCCGAAGACCAGATCCGAGCAGAGTCACCAAAACGGAGATAACACCATGCCCACAAACAATCCAAGTCGCATCGCGGAAATTCTGGCGCGCCACCAGCAAGCCATTCTCGAAGACTGGCTGCTGGCGCAGTTGGCAGCCTTCTCGGCGCGTCACAATCTGATTTCCGAAGCGGATCTGCGTCGTCAATCGGCAGACTTCATCGGCATTTTCGGTACGGCCTGCCAGGCAGGAACGCTGACCGATATCGCCACCCCCGCCTGGCAGCCGGTCAGGGATTTCCTCGCCAGTATCTCCCGTAGCCGTGCCAGCCAGGGCTTCTCGCCTTCGGAGACGGCCACGTTCGTGTTCTCGCTCAAACAGCCGCTGTTTGCCCACATTCGCCAAGAGCTGGCGGCCAATGCCGAGTCTCTGGCCGACGAGATGTGGACCGCTACCGTGCTGATCGACAAACTCGGTCTCTACACCACCGAGCTTTTCCAGACAGCCCGCGAAGAGGTGATCAAGCGCCAGCAAATGGAAATGCTCGAGTTGTCCACGCCCGTCGTGAAACTTTGGGATGGCATTCTCGCCGTGCCGCTGATCGGCACCCTCGATAGCGCCCGCACCCAGGTGGTAATGGAAAGCCTGCTGCAAAGCATCGTCGACACCGGCAGCAACATTGCCATCGTCGATATCACCGGCGTGCCTACCGTCGATACGCTGATTGCCCAGAACCTGCTCAAGACGGCTGCAGCGGCGCGGCTGATGGGCGCGCAATGCATTATCTGCGGCATTCGACCGCAGATTGCGCAGACCATGGTGCATCTCGGCGTGGCGTTTGGCGAAGTCGTCACCCGGGCCACTCTGGCCGACGCCCTGGCCTTCGCTTTTCGGGAAATTGGCTGCACCGTCAGCAGGCAAGCGCCGCGCAATTGAGGTCGGGAGTAGCCATGGAACGGATACCCATATTGCTCGTCGGCGAGTTCCTGCTGGTCAGCATCCAGGTCGATTTGCACGACCGTCTCGCCCTGGCGCTGCAGGATGACCTCACTACCGAGGTCGTGAAGGTGCGCGCCAAAGGTGTGCTCATCGACATTTCCTCGCTTGAAATCGTCGACTCGTTCATCGGCCGCGTACTGGGCAACATTGCCGCATTGACGGCCATGCTCGGCGCCAATGCCGTCGTTGTCGGCATGCGCCCCGCCGTCGCCATCACCATTGTCGAGTTGGGGCTCGATCTGAGCTGTCTGCGCACCGCCATCAACGTCGATCAGGGCATGGCAATGCTTCGGCTGTTGCTCCGCCCCGTGGCGAGTCAGGGCAGCGATGAATCCGCCGAGAAGTGAAACCTTGCCGCTGCGCAGCGACGAAGATCTGGTGCGCGTGCGTCAGGCGGTGCGGGCCTGGATGGTCGAACAGAATTTCAATCTGGTCGAGCAGACCAAGATGGTCACAGCCGCCAGCGAGCTCGGCCGCAACGCGCTGGTTTACGGTGGCGGTGGTTCGGCGCGGCTGGAAAGTCCTGTGGATGGCGGGCACGGCGGCATTCGCGTGACGTTCGAGGATCACGGGCCGGGCATCGCCGATATTGCCCAAGCGCTGAGCAACGGGTTCTCCACCGGTGGTGGCCTCGGTCTCGGTCTGGGTGGGGCGAAGCGGTTGGTGAAGGATTTCGAGATTTTCTCGGAGCCAGGCCAAGGCACTCGCGTGATCATCACGATAAGGAAATGACATCGTGATTTTCCCCAGACACTTGCGCGTTGAAGACTCAAGTCAATCCGGCGAAGCCCGTCGGCTTGTGGAATGGATTTGTCGCGAGCTCGGTTTCGATGCGGCGTGCATGGCCCGGGCCGCGCTGGTAGTGACCGAGTTGGCTACCAACATCCTCAAGCACACCGGCGCCGCCGCTGGCGAACTGGTGTTCACGCCCACACAAGACAGCGACGGCAATTGGCTCGACATCCTGTCGCTCGATCAGGGGCCAGGTATCGCCAACATTGGCGAAAGCCTGCGCGACGGCCAATCGACCGCAGGTAGCCTCGGAACCGGCCTGGGGGCCATTCGCCGGCAATCCGACTGGTTCGATATCTACTCTTCGCCAGGCCACGGCGCTGCAGTTTTCAGCCGGATTGGACAACGCGCCTTGCAACATGACTTGAAACACGCGGGAATCAATCCGTCGCTCGAATCAGTGTCCAACTCAGTGCCCAACCCAATGTCCGTGGCAGCCGGCAGCAACCCAGCGGAAATGTCCGTTGGTGCCGTGTGTCTGCCGGTCCATGGCGAGGCAGCCTGTGGCGATGCCTGGGGGATTAAACGGGGTGGCGACACGACGCTGTTCTTGCTTGCAGACGGTCTGGGACACGGGCCGGATGCCGCCGCTGCCGCCAACTTGGCGGTCACGGTTTTTACCGAAAGTGTCTCGCTCCGTCCGGCGGAATTGCTCCACCTGATACACGCCGCATTGCGCGGTACGCGTGGCGCAGCGGTGTTGGTAGTTCAGGTGGCGGGGGTGCCCGAGCTTGCCGATGCGACCGAAGCAAAAGTCGGGGGCGACGTGGTGCGGTACGCCGGCGTTGGCAACCTTTCCGGGGCTATCGTTGCCGCAGGTGCATCGCGCAGCATGGTTTCGCACTATGGTACCGCCGGCGTCGAAGCGCGCTGGATACAGGAGTTCACCTTGCCCTGGCCGCAGGGCGGCCTGCTCGTCATGCACTCTGACGGGGTCGCTACGCGTTGGTCTCTGGATGATTATCCCGGACTGGCTCGCCACCATCCTGCACTTATTGCCGGCGTGTTGTACCGCGATCATCAGCGGCAGCACGACGACAGCACCGTGGTGGTGGCGCGGGCCGCCGCAGCGAGGTCTGCGCCATGAGCGGCAAGCCACTCAGTGACCTCGAGCAGGCACTGAGCGACAGCCGCGAGCTGCTCAGCCAGCGCGAAGACGAACTTGCGCGCGTCAACCGCGAATTGATCGAAACCAATACCGGCATCGTCGCCTTGTATACGGAGCTTGACGAGAAGACCAAACAACTTGAACAAACCGAAGCGCTGCTGCGGGTGCGCAACGAAGACCTCAAGGCATTCGCCCACACCGTGGCGCACGATCTGAAAGCGCCTTTGCGCGGCATCTCCGGTTATGCCGAAGAACTGGACCGCAAGCACCAGGCCGCTATGACGGAACGTGCGCTGTTCTGCCTGAGCCAGATCAAGGTTGCCGCGCACCACCTCGATCACCTGATCGACGACCTGCTGAACTTCGCGCGATTGGATGCCGCCGCGCCTTCGTTCGCCGAGTTGAACCTGCGCCACCTGATCGACGCGATCCTGGCGGACCGCAGCCTGGCGATCAAGGAACATGGTGCCGAAGTCACGGTTGAGATTCCCTTCATGACATTGTGCTCGTGGGAAAGCGGCTTGCTGCAAGTGCTGGCGAATCTGATCGATAACGCCCTCAAATTCAGTCGCCAGGCCAGACCACCGCGCATCGCCATTCGCGCCGAGGAAGTCGCTACCGGCTGGCGCCTGAGCGTCAGCGACAACGGTGTCGGCTTCGACATGAAATATCACGAGCGAATTTTTGGGCTGTTCAACCGCTTGGTGCCTGCCGAGGATTTCGAGGGCACTGGCGCCGGTTTGGCCATCGTCAAGAAAGTATTGGACAAACTCGGCGGCAGCATCAGCGTCGAATCCCAACCCGGCCATGGCGCAGCCTTCCATGTCGAGTTGCCCAACCCATCCCATCCGCTTCCCACTGCTGAGGGAAACCGAAGCCAGCCATGAACCAAACCATCAACCAACAAGCCGGGTCAGCCTCGAATCGGTCCATTCGGCTGCTCTACGCCGAGGACACTTCCCAGGATGCGGACCTGGCCCGATCCCATTTCGCCGACTACGCGCCGGACTTTGAGATAGAGGTCGTCGGCACCGGGCAGGCTTGCCTGGAGCGGCTGAGGGAATCAGCTTTCGACCTGCTGTTGCTCGACTACCGGCTGCCCGACATGAACGGTCTTGAGGTGCTCAGAGAGGTGGTCAAAGCCGGGGCGCAATGGTTGGCGGTGCCGGTGGTACTGGTGACGGGCGCGGGCGACGAGGAACTGGTGGTCAAGGCGCTGCGCCTGGGGGCTGCCAGCTATGTACCGAAACGTGATCACTATCTGGAAACCCTTCCTGACCTGCTGCGTAGCGTGCTGAAGGCGCAGCAGCGCAAGCAAAGCCTGGGCTTGCCCGCCGCTACCGATCCGCGCCGGATCCTCTATGTCGAACATCTGCGAATGGATATCGCGCTGACCCTCGCCAGGTTTGCCGAAATCGCCCCGTATTTCATGGTCGATGTTGCCGAAACCTGTGCTGCGGCGCTGCAGCGTCTGGGCCAGCCGCATTCGTATGATCTGCTCCTGATCGATTTGCGAATGCCTGACCAGAGCGGCCTTGAGTTCGTGCTGGAAGCCAGGGCGCGCGGCCTCAAGATGCCACCGTTCCTGATGCTTTCGGGCCAGGGTGACGACGCCTTGGCCATCGCCACGATGAAGCTGGGCGCAGCGGATTACATCCGCAAGCACGAGGGCTATCTTGACCAATTGCCCTACCGCATCGATATCGCCATTGATCGGGATCGGCTGGACCGGCTCAATGAACATCTGCATTTGGAACTGGCAACGCGCCGGGAGGTTGAAGAGAGTCTGCGGACCTATCAGGCCGAACTGGAGATGCAGAACGAGCAACTGCGAAATTCGCAGACAGAGCTGGACGCCTCGCGGGCGCGCTATTTCGATCTCTATGACCTGGCGCCGGTCGGTTATTGCACAGTCACTGAGCCGGGGCTGATTCTGGAAGCCAACCTTACCTCGGCAAGAATGCTCGGCGTGGCCAGACATGCGCTGGTCACGCAGCCATTCACGTCATTCATCTGCAGCGACGACCAGGACCTCTACTATCTTTTCCGCAAACAGATATTCGAATCCGGCGAGCCGCAGGCGTACGAGTTGCGCATGGTCAGGCATGATGGCACGCAATTCTGGGCGCATCTGGCGGCGACGGTGGTCCATGAGGCCGTCGGCACCAATGCTACCAATGACGGCGTGCTGCGGATCGTGCTGGGCGATGTCAGCGAGCGCAAGCTGGCCGAGGCCGCACTGCGCAAACTGGCCAAGGCGCTTGAGCAAAGCCCGGAAAGCGTCGTCATTACCGACATCGCCGCTCGCATCGAGTACGTCAATGACACATTCATCAATGCGACCGGGTATAGCCGCGAAGAGGTGATCGGGCAAAATCCACGGATTCTTGGCTCAGGCAGGACGCCCGCCGCGACTTACACTGCGCTGTGGCGAGCACTTGCCGAGGGACTGCCCTGGAAGGGCGAGTTCCACAACCGCCGCAAGGACGGCTGCGAATATGTCGAGTTCGCCATCATCACGCCGCTGCGCCAACCGGACGGATCGATCAGCAATTACGTAGCCGTCAAGGAAGACATCACCGAGAAGAAGCGCCTCGCCAGGGAACTGGACGATCACCGTCATCATCTGGAAGAATTGGTGGCGCGGCGCACCACGGAACTGGTCGCCGCTCGGCAGCAGGCGGAGGTAGCCAGTCAGGCCAAGAGCGCTTTTCTGGCCAACATGAGTCACGAGATTCGCACGCCGATGAATGCCATCATCGGCCTGATCAATGTGGTGCGTCGCTCTGGAGTCACCGTCGAGCAGGCGGAGCGCCTGACCAAGATAGACGGCGCTACCAAGCACCTGCTGTCGATCATCAACGATATCCTCGACCTGTCCAAAATCGAGGCGGGTCGAATGCAACTGGAAACGACTGACTTTGCCCTTTCGTCGATTCTCGACAACGTGGCATCCATCATCGACCAGACGGCTCGGGAAAAAGGGCTACGCATTGAAATCGATCGCGATGCCGTTCCTCACGTGCTGCGCGGCGATCCAACGCGGCTGCGCCAGTCGCTGCTCAACTATGCCGGCAACGCCGTCAAGTTCACCGAAAAAGGCTCAGTCGTGCTGCGCGCGAAGTTGCTGCAGAAAACCGGCGACGATTTGTTGGTGCGCTTCGAAGTGGCCGATACGGGAATCGGCATCGCCCCTGCCGAGATAAATCGCCTCTTCAGCGCCTTCGAGCAGGCCGACAGTTCGACGACGCGCAAGTATGGTGGTACCGGGCTCGGGCTGGCGCTGACGCAGCGCTATGCGATTCTCATGGGCGGTACGGCGGGTGTGGACAGCACGCCGGGGCAAGGCAGCACGTTCTGGTTCACTGCCCGGCTGAAGGAGCCGAAACGACCGGAAGCCATTGCGGCGCCTACGGAAGTTGCCGATGCGGAAGCTCTGATCCGACAAAAGTATCAGGGTCGCGCCGTCCTGGTGGTCGACGACGAACCGATCAATCGGGAAGTTGCCGAGATCCTTTTGCAGGACACTGGCCTGATCGTAGACAAGGCCGCGGATGGCAGCGATGCGGTCGCCATGGCGGGCAAGACGGTCTATGCAGCCATCCTCATGGACATGCAGATGCCGAAACTGGACGGACTCGAGGCGACGCGGCAGATCCGCGCGCTGCCCGGATATCGGGACACGCCAATCATCGCGATGACTGCCAACGCTTTCGCCGAGGACAAGGCGCGCTGCCTGGCGGCAGGAATGAACGACTTTCTGGTCAAGCCGTTCGATACCAATACCCTGTTTGCGACGCTGTTGAAGTGGTTGTCAGCCACCTGCTGAGCGTGGCTCGATGACCGAGATTCGCTGAATGGGGTCCCGTTACACCGGTCGCCAGCGGCGTTGATCGATACCCCATTGTTGCCACGATTCAACGCTGACGATCGCTGGCACCTCGAAGCGGCGTGCCAGGTCGAGTACCTGCGGCTGAATATAGGTGCGGGTGCGGGTGTTGTAGATGACGCGCACGACCGGTTTGCTCAGGTTGTCGCGGTGCTGTTCGATGACGATGGCGAGATTGCCGTTTTCCAGCCGCACCAGCGAACCGACCGGGTACAGGCCGAGCGTGCGGACGAGGGCCTGCACCAGATCCTCGCTGAACTGACTGCCGGCCAGGGAATAAATCTGGCGCAAGGCGGCGGCCGGCTCAACGCGGCGATGATAGGGACGGTCCGCTGTCAGTGCGTCATAAACGTCGACGATGGCGGCGATTTGCGCGAGCGGCGACACCGACGGGCCGAGCAATCGATGCGGATAACCGGTGCCGTCGAGTCGCTCATGATGCTGGGTAACGACCTGCAGCATCAGATCGCTGCTGCCGGCGCTGGCTTCGAGGACGGCGAGGCTTTGCTCGACATGGCTGCGCAAATGCAGATATTCGAGATCGGTCAGCGGCGTTGCCTTGTTGAGAATGCGCGCAGAAATCCTTGACGTGCCGACATCCTGGAGCATGGCCCCCTGGGCGGCGCGTAGCAATTGTTCCTCGTCCAGCTGCATAGTCGTGCCCACCGCAATAACCATGGCGGCAACGCTGATCGAGTGCTGGGTATTGTAGGTTTCGTGTTCCTTGAGCTGCAGCAGCGGCACCAGCGCGTCGGGATGACGACGCACCGAAGCAATCATCTTTTCAAGAACCGGCTCGGTGCTCGGCAGATCGAGCCGCTGGCCGAGTCGCGCTTCTTCCATCAATCCCTCAACCATGCCTATTGCATCATTGGCAAGGAACTGCACTCGCCACCGCTCGTCTTCCAGCGAGGCGCTGTTGCGCAGCGTTTCGCGGCGCTTCGTCAGCCCGGTCTTGATCCGCTGGTCGAGTTCTGCGAAGCGCTCCTGGTCGGGGCGCCTGGGTTTCTCCTTGACGACGGCGATGTCCGTGCCGCGCTTGGTGTCGATGAGGACTTCGCTGATACCGGCCTCGACCAGGCGCTCGATGTCGGCCTCGTCGCGTATCCGGAAGCTGGTGCGCCAGAATGGATGGGCGAACCAGCTCGCGGGAATGTTGCTGACGAACATTCCCGGTTCCAGTTTGGCTACCGAAAGCTTGCGCAGCATGGCCGAACTTCTTCCTCGGGCAAGTCACCCAGTGTTTGCAAACCCTGAAAATTACGCCAGTTTTAGAAATCCGTTGCGATAAATTGAGGCCATAGCACCCGTCTTTCCTTGCTGGCGACGGCAAGCCTTACAATGACAGTCTCGTTTTGAACCTTCCTTTCGCGATGATTTCCCTGCGCCGCCTCAACTTCGCTCGTGCCGGCCGGACCTTGGTCGACGACGCCAGCCTGCAATTGCACGACGGCTGGAAAATTGGCTTGACCGGCGCCAACGGCAGCGGCAAGTCGAGCCTGTTCGCGCTATTCATCGGCGGCCTCCACGCCGAAGCCGGCGACATCGACTGGCCGGCGACCTGGGTGGTGGGCCATGTCGCGCAGGAAACCGAGGCCACGGAGCGGCCGGCGCTCGAATTCGTCCTCGACGGCGATGTGGAGTTGCGCCGTATCGAAGCCGATCTGCTGGCCGCGGAAGATGCCCACCAGGGAGAGCGCATCGCCTCGCTGTACGCCCGCTTCGGCGAAATCGGCGGCTATGCGGCACGCGCTCGCGCCGCCGAATTGCTCCACGGCCTGGGTTTTGCCGATGCCGATTTCATTCGCCCGGTGGCGGAGTTTTCCGGCGGCTGGCGGGTGCGCCTCAACTTGGCGCGCGCCCTGATGTGCCGCTCCGATTTGCTGCTGCTTGACGAGCCGACCAACCACCTCGATCTCGACGCGACGCTGTGGCTGGAAGGCTGGCTCAAGACCTATCCCGGCACGCTGCTGCTGATCTCGCACGATCGCGATTTTCTCGACGCGGTGGTTGGCAACATCCTGCATATCGAGCAGAAAAACTTGATGCTCTACAGCGGTGGCTATTCCGATTTCGAACGACAGCGCGCCGCACGCCTCGCCGGCCAGCAGGCAATGTACGAAAAGCAGCAGCGCGAAATCGCCCACCTGCATAGTTTCATCGACCGCTTCCGCGCCAAGGCGACCAAGGCGCGCCAGGCACAGAGCCGCATCAAGGCGCTGGCGCGCATGGAAGAAGTGGCCGCCGCGCACCTCGACACGCCCTTCAGTTTCCGTTTCGCCGAACCGGCGGCGCAACCCGATCCGCTGCTGCAACTGGAAGGTGCCGCTGCCGGTTATGGCGAGCGGCGCGTGCTGTCGGGATTGCAACTGACCTTGCGGCCTGGCGAACGGGTGGCGCTGCTTGGCCGCAATGGCGCCGGCAAGTCGACGCTGGTCAAACTGCTCGCCGGTGAATTGAAACCGCTCGCCGGTGTTCGCCGCGCCGGCAAGGGACTGGCGATTGGCTATTTCGCCCAGCACCAGCTCGAACACCTGCGCCCGGACGAATCGCCGCTGCAGCACATGGTGCGGCTCGACAGCCGCCCTCGCGAACAGGAACTGCGCGACTTTCTCGGTGGCTTCGACTTTCGCGGCGCCGGTTCGGCATCGGCCGACGCGCCCTGCGGTCCTTTTTCCGGTGGCGAAAAAGCGCGCCTGGCGCTGGCATTGATCCTCTGGCAGAAACCCAACCTGTTGTTGCTTGACGAGCCGACCAACCACCTCGATCTGGAAATGCGTGAGGCATTGAACCTGGCGCTGCAGGAATATGAAGGCGGCGTGGTGTTGGTCTCGCATGATCGCCACCTGTTGCGAACCACGGCCGATACGCTTTGGCTGGTCGCCGACGGCCGCCTGACGCCTTTCGATGGCGACCTCGACGATTATGCTGATTGGCTGGGCAGGCAGCGTACCGCGCAAATTGCTTCCGGTGGCGATGCCATTGGCAAGGACGAACGCAAGCAACAGCGCGTCCAGGCCCAGGCCGATCGCCAGGCGCTGCTGGAAAAGCGCCGGCCGCTGCTCAAGGAAGTCGACAAGCTGGAAAAACAGCTGGCCGCCTGGCAGAGCGAAAAAGCACTGCTCGATACACGGCTTGGCGACCCGTCGCTCTATGCCGCAGCCGACCGCAGTCAGCTCGAAAGCCTGCTCAAACGGCAAGGCGACCTGACCCGGCAGATCGAGCAAACCGAAATGCGCTGGCTGGAAATCCATGAGTCGCTGGAAGCCCTGCCGGAACCGGGCTAACCGCAGCCAAAGGAATGGCCATGACGCGTATCGCCAGCATCGTCCTTGCCCTTTTTCTCGCTGCCTGCAGCGGAAAACAAGTGGACGGCGTCTATCAAGGTTATGTCGAAGGCGAGTTCGTCCAAGTCGGCTCACCGATTGGCGGAACCTTGGAATCGCTGTCCGTGACGCGCGGGCAAAATGTCGCCGCCGGGGCGCCGCTGTTCGCGCTGGAACGAGCGACGGAAACGGCGGCTGTTGCCCAGGCCGAGGCACAGCTGAAAGCGGCTCAGGCGCGCCTCGCCAATCTGGGGCAAGGCCGCCGGCTGCCCGAACTCAACGCCCTCCAAGCCGCAGTGGATAACGCCAACGCAGCCTTGCGCTTGTCATCGCTGCAACTGACGCAGCAGGAACAGTTGGCGAAGTCCGGTTTCATCTCCGACACCGCGCTGGCCGCGGCACGCGCTGCCAAGGAACGCGATATTGCGCAGTTGGCCAACGCTACGGCGCAACTGGCGACGGCACGGCTCAGCGTGGGCCGCGATGCCGAACTCGCCGCGGCTCTGGCCGACAGCGACGCCGCCCGAGCCGCGCTCGACCAGGCGAAGACGCGTCGGGCGCAGAAGGTTTTGCTTGCACCGGCCGCAGCGCGTGTGCAGGATACCTACTTTACGGCTGGCGAATGGGTGCCGCCGGCCAGCCCGGTGGTGAACCTGTTGCCGCCGGGGAACGTCAAATTGCGCTTTTTCGTTCCGGAAAATGTCGTTGCCACCATCAAACCGGGGCAGCCGCTGAGCGCGAGTTGCGATGCTTGCGGCGCAGCCATCGCGGCGAAGGTCAACTACGTTTCGGCGCAGGCCGAATACACACCGCCGGTGATCTATGGGCGCGATTCGCGTGCCAAGCTGGTGTATCTGATCGAGGCGCGGCCGGATGGCGGCGGCGGCTTCCGGCTGTCACCCGGGCAGCCTGTGGATGTGCGCCTGAATCCATAGTGAAAACGGACGCGAACGGCGGCACCACGTCGGCCAGGCTGGCCATCGACGTCAGCGGACTGAACAAGCATTTCGGCGACAAGCACGTCGTCAAGGATCTCTCGCTGCAAGTCCGCGAGGGCGAGATTTTCGGTTTCCTCGGCCCCAACGGCAGTGGCAAGACCACCTCGATCCGCATGCTCTGCGGTCTGCTGACGCCGGACAGCGGCAGTGGCACCTGCCTCGGTTTCGACGTCATCAAGCAGACCGCCGCGATCAAGCGCGAAGTCGGTTACATGACGCAGAAGTTTTCGTTGTGGGACGACCTCACCATCCGCGAGAACCTCGATTTCGTCGCCCGCATCTACGGCATGAAGGATCGGCCGAACGCCGTTGATGCCGCGCTCGAACAACTCGGCCTGGCCGAGCGTCGCAACCAGCTGGCCGGCGCACTTTCGGGTGGCTGGAAGCAGCGCCTCAGCCTGGCCGCCTGTCTGCTGCACCGGCCGCGCCTGCTGTTGCTCGATGAACCGACCGCCGGCGTTGACCCGAAGGCGCGGCGCGAATTCTGGGAGGAAATTCATGGCCTCGCGGAGCAGGGGATTTCCGTGCTGGTGTCGACCCATTACATGGACGAGGCAGAACGCTGCCATCGGCTCGCCTATATCGCCTGGGGCAATCTGCTCGCCGTCGGCACCGGCGCCGAGATCGTCGCCGCGCAGGGGCTTTCCGCCTGGCGCGTGACTGGACCTGACCTTGCGGCAACAGCCCGGCAACTGGTGCATGAGCCGGGCGTCGGCAACGTCACGCCGTTTGGCAATGACCTGCACGTTACCGGCCGCGATCGCGATGCGCTGGCGGCAACGGCGGCGCGTTTTTCCAGCGACACCGGCCAGCACTGGACGGAGATCGAAGCCGGGCTGGAAGATGTCTTCATCGCGCTGATGGGGGACGGGCCGTGAACCACGGTGGATTCTCCATGAGCCGCTGGATCGGCATCATCCTCAAGGAGTTCATCCAGCTCCGCCGCGACCGGCTGACTTTCGGCATGATCATCGGCATACCGGTGTTGCAGCTGTTGCTCTTCGGCTTCGCCATCAACACCGATCCCAAACATCTACCGACTGCCGTTTTCGCCCAGGACGACAGCATTTATGCGCGCCGTCTGGTGGCGGCAATGCAGACCAGTGGATATTTCCGTATCGATACCGAGGCGCGCTCCGAAGCC
>CAISUK010000479.1 GCA_903888645.1 uncultured Pseudomonadota bacterium
GTGGATGTTCGTCGACGATCAGGGTGGCGGTACCTTGATCGTTCCGGGAACCTACACCAACAGTTCGGCGGTCGCGCCCAAATCGCAGAACTTCATCGGCCGCGGCATTTTCGCCAGTGGTAGCAACGACATCGGATTCACACTCAGCGATCGCGATTATGGCGTTGGCGCCGGCGCGAATCGCGTCGTGGGCGTCGACCTGGTCCACCGGTTCGAAGGAGATGGGCAGTTTTCCGGATCGCTGGCACACGCGCAGACGTCGGCCTGTGCCGGCCCCGGCACCCTCGTCGAGTGCCCGGGGCAGGGCGGGTACAGCGCCATCGGCGCATTGACGCGAAAGCAGGACATGCTCGATGCCGGCGTGATTGTCCAGGATGTGGCGCAAAATTTTCGCAACGATCTGGGCTGGCAACCGCAAAGCGGCTACCGGGCGATCGATCTGTGGTGGTGGCCGAGCACCGCTGCCGATCTGCCGGCGGGCCTGTCGCGCATCGATTGGCAGCCGGAGATTCTGGCCAAGCAGGACGGGGCGGGGCGGGAGATCACGAGACTGCTCAACCTCGGCGCAAATCTGACTTTTCGCTCAGGACTGGTTTTCGGGATGGTGATGACACCGGTCTCGCAGATCAGGCTGGCCGGCGATCAGGCGCTGGTCAATGCCCGCAGCATCGACTTGTCGTTGTCGTTTTCGCCATCGCCGCAGTGGGCAAAGTGCATGGTTGACGTCAAGGCGGGCGAACTCCCCGACTATTACAACGCCCGTGCCGGGCATGGCTATGCGCTGTCGGTGGAAGAGTTGTGGGCTGTCAACCGCGAATTGAGCATGCATCTGCTCGGCAGTTGGGTCAGCAGTCGCGCCATCGACGCGCAGATGGTGAGCGGTCCGACGATACGCGAAGGCTCGGCATTGATGATCTTGAATTATCAATACGGAAGCTTTTCCAAGGTGCGCTGGGCTACGCAATGGCAGCGCAGTATTGGCTGGAACCTCACGACTGCGACGATCAGCGCGTTTTCGAGTTCGAGCGTGGCGCATACGATCTCCTGGATTCACGAACCGCGCACTGGACTCGGCTTCAGCCTCAATCTGTCACGCCAGGAATCTCGCGACAACGGTGCGATAAGCCGTGTCGCGCTGATGACTGCGAAGGCGGGTTACCTGTTCTGGTAACGACAGAAGTTTCGCTGCAAACTCGCCATGGAAAGGCTTGTCGGACGCACGCCCGTGTTGCGCGTACGCATCTCAATTGACGCGCTTGCAAAAACGCGAATCGTTCGGCTACAATGCGCACCTCTTTTGCGGTGCATAAGAAAAACGGTGTCCGGTAACGGTGCGCGTAATAAAACACCATAAGGACGACTGGTTATGCACCGGTTATAAAGTTTTTTTGATTCAATGTGTTATGGTGGATAAAAAACTTGCATGGCATGCAAGAGGTTCGCGGTTCGATCCCGCTTACCTCCACCAGGTACCAGTATTGACCCTATCGTCTAGAGGCCTAGGACAATACCCTTTCACGGTATGAACCCGGGTTCGAATCCCGGTGGGGTCGCCAGCATAACCCCACTCTCTGGGGAGATCCGATAACGGATCTCCCCAGCCCGAGTGGCTGGATCGAGATACACAGTCTCGACAAGGGTTGCGAGGAAGTCTTTCAAATGGTCGCGCGAGAGCGCTGCCATGTCCTCTGCTAGTGCGTTCAGCATCCTTCGAACGTCGCTTTCCTGGATCGCTGCCAGAGCCTTGGCGCGACTTGCTTCTTCGATCAGTTGGGCCAAGCGCTGTTGGATATCAGCACGAATCACTTCCAGCTCTTCGATCCGCCGCAGTAACGGGCCAGGGGCACTGGTCTCCTCAACCAGGTTGGTCAGCTTCTTCATGCGGATGTCGGTATCACGCAGCTCGTTCTGTAGCCCACGAATTTCCTGACCGTCGCCTGGTTGCTGAGCTGCCCGTGCCTTTTCGGTCATGGTCGTTACCATCAGGTCGCTCCGGATATCGATGGCAACCTGCTGCAATACCGCTTCCTCGAGAATTGAGGATCGGATGTTGGCTTTACCGATCCGATAGTTCCCTGAATTGCCGTGCCATGGTTGCCCGTCTGGCGTGAGCACCTTGCCGGACAGCAGATAATCCGAGATACGGGCACGAGGGGCGCGTGATTCTCGTGCCGATTCCAATCGAGACAGAATCGCCAGAGCAGTATCCTCGGTGATCAGCGCAGGATGCGTATCGCGCTGGATGATCCACTCGGATCGAGGCCGCCTGCGGCCGACACCAACATCCTCCTTGCCCCTGTGCATGTTCCACACCGTGTGACCGGCATAGGTCAGCGCCGACCACTCGAGATGCGACAAGGTACTCTTGGCCAGCTCGATCCCGAGTTCATCGGCCAGCCGGCTGCCATTCTTGTTCAGCGCACGACCTTGCAGCCATTTGGCAATCTTTGGGCCAGCAATAGGGTTCAGATCAAGACGGCTCTTGGTCACTGCCTGTCCGTCACGAACCTGACCCGTGTCGATCGAAATCAAGCGATAACCATAGGGAGCGCGCCCACCAGCGCGAAACCCCTGGCGAACGTTCTCAGCCATGCCGGCGAGCCCCTTCTCCCGGCTCATCAGGCTGTGAACCTCATCCATCGCCTGTAGCACGCTATCCAAAATCACCTGCGAGATCGGATCAACTTCAGGAACTTTGGCGAATACGATCTCAACGCCGAGTTTCTTGCATTCGTGACGGAATGCCTCTGCAATGTAACGGCGTCGGCCAATGCGGCTGGTGTCGTAGATCAGTATCGCCGACCAGGTTCGCTCCCTGGCCTTGAGCTCACGCAACATCTGCTGAAATCCAGGACGGTCGGTGTCCTTGCCGGACTCGACTGCATCGGTGAATTCAGCCGTGACGATGAGATTCCGGCGTTTCGCAAGCTCCAGGAGATCGTGGCGCTGTGCCTGAATCGAGATTGCGCTGCGATCCTTCGAGGATCGGCAATAGAGGGCTGCTTGTTTTGGCATGGTAGTCGAGAATCAGTGCAACGGCCGCTTCGGCGACAACGGCCGGGTCTGGTGAGTTGATACTGCGAATCGTCAGTGGCAGGCGTGCCATCTGTCAGAGTCCAGCATAAC
>CAISUK010000480.1 GCA_903888645.1 uncultured Pseudomonadota bacterium
GAGGGCCGATCAGCCTGCTGTCTATCGGTGTCACGGGCGAAATTCCCGCTTCGCCCAAGATCTTACTGAAGCCGGCGAGAATGGCCGGTGCAGAGTCAACAAGGGTTCCGTCCAGATCGAAGATCAAGTGGCGCCCGCTCAGGTCAACTATACGATCACCAATAAGGTCGTGGATGGCATTGGTCATCATGACCATCCGACGCCGAGAAACTCGCCCAGGCACTTTGCGACAAAATCCAGGCGCGGTTCGTCCAGACCAGGATAGACGCCCAGCCAGAACGTGTCGCGCATGACGCGATCAGTGTTGGTCAGCGTGCCGACGACACGATGTTCGCGACCGGCGAAATAAGGTTGCCGGGTAATGTTGCCAGCAAACAGCAGTCGAGTACCGATGCGATGCTGATCCAGGTAGCGCAACAGATCCGGTCGATGAACCCCCGCCTCCGGTCTCAGCGTCAAGGGAAAGCCGAACCAGCTTGGCGAGGCGTTTGCGGTCGGTTCAGGCAGGACAAGAAATTCTTCCATTTTCTGCAGGGCCGTGCGCAAGTAGGCAAAGTTCTTTTGCCGGGCGGCGACGAAGCCCTGCAACCGGTCCATCTGCGCGACTGCGCAGGCGGCCTGCATGTCGGTGATCTTGAGGTTGTAGCCAAGATGGGAATAGATGTATTTGTGGTCGTAGCCTTCGGGCAGATCGCCAAGTTTCCAGTCGAAGCGGCGGCCGCAGGTATTGTCGGCGCCGGTGGCGCACCAGCAGTCGCGGCCCCAGTCGCGGATCGAGGCCATGGCCTGGCGCAATTGATCGTCATTGGTGAATGCAGCACCTCCTTCACCCATGGTGATGTGGTGGGCCGGATAAAAGCTCAGCGTACCTATATGACCGAAGGTGCCGACATGCTGCCCGCGATAAGTGGCGCCGAGGGCGTCGCAACAATCTTCGATCACCCAGAGATTATTGCGACGAGCGAACGCCATGACGGCGTCTACATCGAACGGGTTGCCCAGCGTATGGGCGATCATGATGGCCCGTGTTTTTGGCGAGAGCGCCGCGTCGAGATGACTCGCGTCGATGTTGTAAGTCGGCAGCGTGACATCGATGAAAACGGGCACCATGCCGTAGAGCAAGATGGGATTGACCGTGGTCGGAAAGCCCGCAGCGACCGTAATGACTTCATCGCCGGGCTTGAGTGCCCGATCACCGAGCATGGGCGAGGTCAGTGCTGCGAACGCCACCAGATTTGCCGAGGAACCGGAGTTGACGGTGAGGGTGTGGCGCACGCCGACGAGGTTGGCGAGTTTCGTCTCGAAGTCTTCGTTGTAGCGTCCGGTGGTTAGCCAGCCGTCGAGACAGGCATCCACCATGTTGGTGATTTCGTCGGGGCCGAGTACCTTGCCGGAGACCGGTACGGCGTCGATTCCCGGGAGGAATGTCTGTGCGCTTTCAAATTTGGCAGCGTAACGGCGTACCTGATCGAGAATCTCCTGGCGCTGCGGTTCTTCCATTGCTTTACTCAATTCATGTAGTCACGGATTTGGCCGAGCGACACCTGACGCATATCTTCCCCGCGCACCCAGGCTTTGTGCCAGCTTACGGTCAGGCCAAGCGCGCTGTCGATGTCGTGTCGCGGCTTCCAGCCAAGTTGCAGGCGCGCTTTGCTGCTATCGAGTTTCAATTGGCCGGCCTCATGTTGATGGCTCGCCGCATCCGCCGACCATTTGGCGTCATGGCTCCATAACCCTGACATTTTATCGAGGAGCTCGGCCACCGTGACGGTGCTGGTGTCGCCGGGTCCGAAGTTCCATGCTTCCGCACAATCGTTCCGTTGCAGGCGCTCGGCCAGCATCAGATAACCCGCCAGCGGTTCAAGCACATGCTGCCAAGGGCGAACGGCGTGCGGATTGCGCACAAGCAAAGGTAGATC
>CAISUK010000481.1 GCA_903888645.1 uncultured Pseudomonadota bacterium
GACAATTCGATGAATCAGTCGTTCCGCGCCATTGTCTTTCGGTACAATACTTAGCCTATGACTAATGGGATATTTACGACCGGCCACCGCGGTTCGCAAACGAGCAGACTGCAATGAGCGACTCCAACCTCAACGACCGCGTCTTCACCGTGCTGGTTGTAGACGATACGGCCACCAACCGGCAGATCCTCCAGGTATTCCTCAAGAAACTCGGTTTTGCCGTGATTACCGCCAACGATGGCGCCCAGGCGGTGGAGCGTTTTGTCGCCGACCGGCCCGACATCGTCCTGATGGACGTCATGATGCCGGTGATGGATGGCCTCGAGGCAACCCGCCGCATCAAGGCCGGTTCGGGCAAGCGCTGGGTGCCGGTCATCTTTCTCACGGCGCTCGACAAGGAAGAGGATCTGGTCACCGGCCTCGACTCCGGCGGCGACGATTACCTGACCAAGCCGATCAGTTTTGTTGTTCTGGATGCCAAGCTGCGCTCGCTAAAGCGAACGCTTGCCTTGCAGCTCGCGCTGGAGGAAAACCAGCGGCGCACCCAGGCGATCACCGACAATATTGTGGACGGTGTCATCACCAGCAACACTCATGGCACCATTCTCTCGGTCAACCCGTCGGTGACCCAAATCTTTGGCTATCAGCCTGCCGAAATGGTCGGTCACAACGTCAATATGCTGATGCCCGAGCCTTACCAAAGCGCGCACGACGCCTATCAGGCTGCCTATGTCGCTGGCGCCCCGGCCAAGGTTGTCGGGCTGCGTGGTCGTACCCTCTCGGCCCGGCGCAGTAACGGTGAAGTGTTTCCGCTCGACGTGGCCATTTCCGAACTCCAGCTTGGCGACGAGCGCCTGTTCGTCGGTATCCTCCGCGATATCAGCGAGCGCGTCGCAGCGGAATCCCGTTTGCGCGAAAACGCGATGCGCCTGCAGCAGTATCACGACCAGCAGCAGCAAGAAAATGCGTTGGCGCAGGAAATCATGGACAGGCTGACCCTGCGCGAAAGTTTGCGCGACCCGGCTTTGCGGCACTGGCTGTTACCCGCCGCCAATTTCAGTGGCGATGTGATCGCGGCCGCACGCTGTCCTGCGGGCCAGTTGTACGCCATGCTGGGCGACGCCACCGGGCATGGGCTCTCGGCGGCGATCAGCGCGCTACCGGCGGTCAATGTCTTTTATGGGATGGTCAAGCGCGACCTGCCCCTGGTGGAAATCGTTTCCGAGATAAACAAGCAACTGCGCGTCAGCAGTCCGGAAGGCCGCTTTTTCGCTGCCACGCTCGTCAGGTTCGATCTGCAAACGTGTCGCGCCGAAGTTTGGGTGGGTGGTATGCCCGATGCGCTGTTGCTCGACGCGCAAGGCCACATCGTTCGCCGATTTACCTCATGCAATCTGGCGCTGGGCATCGTCGACGAGGGTATCGGGGATTGCGAGGCAGTGATCTGCGAGCCGGGCTCGCAACTGGTGCTTTTCTCCGACGGGCTTGCCGAGGCGGCCGATAGTCGCGGTGTCGAATTCGGTCTGGACACGCTGGCCGGCGTGCTGGCCGGCGTGCCATCCGAGCGTCGCCTTGAAGCCGTCAAGACGGCGCTCGCAGCGCACGTCGGCAGCGACGCGCCACACGACGACATCTCCATATTGACGATCAGTTGCTGAGGTCGCGTGTTGTCCAGGTTTGCCGCCCAAGGGTTCGACTAAAGGGTGCATTTTGGGGCAGCAACGGGTGGCAGCAACTGGCCGCAGCAACGCGTGAATCAGAAGCGCGTATCCAGACCGCCCTCGGCCATTTCGGCGGCGCGCAACAGTGCCTTGGCCTTGTTCTGCGTCTCGATCCATTCGCAATCAGGATCGGAATCGGCGACGATTCCGGCACCCGCCTGAACGTGAAGCTGCCCGTCCTTGATCACGGCAGTGCGGATCGCGATGGCCAGGTCCATATCGCCGTCAAAGCCTAGATAACCGACGGCGCCGGCATAGATGCCGCGCTTCGACGGCTCCAGTTCGTCGATGATCTCCATCGCCCGCACCTTCGGCGCACCCGATACCGTACCGGCCGGAAATGTCGCCTTGAGTACCGACAGCGGTCCTTCGTCGTCGCGCAATTCGCCCTCGACGTTCGACACAATGTGCATGACGTGCGAGTAGCGCTCGACCACGAACTGTTCCGTGACACGCACCGAGCCGGTCTTTGCGACACGGCCGCAATCATTGCGACCGAGATCGAGAAGCATCAGATGCTCGGCACGCTCCTTTTGATCGGCGAGCAGTTCCTCGGCCAATGCCGCGTCTTCCTCGGGGCTGCTGCCGCGCTTGCGGGTTCCGGCGATCGGCCGCACGGTGACGGTTCCATCTTCGAGTCGTACCAGGATCTCCGGCGAGGCGCCGACGACATGAAAATCCTCGAAATTGAAATAGAACATGTAGGGCGACGGATTGAGCGTGCGCAAGGCGCGGTATAGCGATAGCGGCGTCGCCGTAAAGGGCTTGCTCATCCGCTGCGACAGCACCACTTGCATGATGTCGCCATCTTCAATGTACTGCTTGCAGCGGCGCACAGCAGCCTTGAACGCATCCTCGCCAAATTCAGACACGGCCGGCGCCGAAATCGTCGGACGATCTGCCGGAGGTTCAATCGGCGTGCGCAGTTTTGCGAGCAAATCGCGCAATCGCGCTTGCGCCTGCTTCCAGGCGCCGGGGAAACCCGGTTCCGCGTAGACCACCAGCGTGAGTTTGCCGGAAAGATTGTCAACGATGGCAATTTCGTCCGAGAGCAGCAACATTATGTCCGGCGTGCCAAGGCGATCGGGTTTTTCCGTCTTGGCCAGCTTCTGCTCGACGTAGCGCACCGTGTCATAGCCGAAGGCGCCCACCAGGCCACCGCAGAAGCGCGGCTGTCCGGGCAGATCGGGCACCTTGAAGCGGGCCATGAACTCGGAAATGAATGACATCGGGTTGGTGTGGTCGCGCCGCTCGGCAACGCGATTGCCGGCCAGCAGCATGACGGCGCTGCCATAGACGGCGATGCGCGTGGTCGCCGCCAGACCAATGAAAGAATAGCGGCCGAAGCGCTCGCCGCCCTGCACCGATTCGAGCAGGTAGGAGTAGGGCGCGTTGGCCAGTTTCAGGTAGATCGACAGCGGCGTGTCGAGATCGGCGAAGGTGTCGAGCGTGACCGGAATCCGGTTATAGCCTTGCCCGGCAAGCCGGTTGAATTCGACTTCAGAGAGAGTAGCCATGGGGTGCTCCGCAGGGAGAAAACGTTACAGCAACGCTTGAGGCGACGCATTACAGCGACATTGCGCGCCGTTCGGCGCGCGCGGCACAATCAAACCGGGTGCCGGGGGCGCCAGGGCCAGGCCTCCGCGCCGGGGGCGCAGTTTTTCTCGCTGTGCGGATTCATGTGGATCAAACGTGTTCTCTGTTATGCCGGGGTCACTAGCGTAGCGGCTTCGGCCAGCGTGGCAACTATAGCATCGGTATCGAGGTGGCGCACATCCTCGCCCTCGTTGTAGCCGTAGGGAACGCAAAACACCGGACAGCCGGCCGCCCGTGCCGCCCGCACATCGTTGATCGAATCGCCGACCAACAGACCTTGTGCCGGTGCGATGCCGAAGTGCTCGCAAATGTGCAGGAGTTGCATCGGGTCCGGCTTTGATTTCGGCAGGGTGTCGCCGCTGACCACTTGTTCGAACCACGCCGAGAGACCTTTGCGCTCGAGCAGCGGCAAGGTGAACGCGGCCGCCTTGTTGGTGATGCAGGCCAGCCGCAAACCCTTGGCGCGCATGGCTTCAAGCCCTTCGATCACGCCCGGATAAACGACGCTATAGCGTCCGTTGCTTTGTTCGTAATGGCACATGAAACTGGCCAGCGCCGCCGCCGGCGGCGGTGTCGGATCGTCGGCGGCATCGAGACGCCCGACCAGGCAGCGCTTGACCAGATTGACGATGCCGCGGCCGATGTACATGCGGATGGTATCGACGCTGACCTCGGGCCGGCCAAGCTCGCCGAGCATGGCGTTGGCTGCCACGGCGATGTCATAAGCGGTATCGAGCAGGGTGCCGTCAAGATCGATCATGACGGCGCGAATGGGGAGAGGAAGTTTCATTTTTTCACCGCAGAGGACGCAGAGAGCGCAGAGAAATGCTTTGCAGAGTTATTGTTTTCTCTGCGTCCTCGGCGCTCTCTGCGGTGAATCAGACTTTTGCCAGTTCCGCGCGCAACGCGGCGATGACCGTGTCGTAACGATGCGGGTCGCTATCTTTTGCGGCGCTGAATACCGCTGATCCGGCAACAAAAGTGTCGGCGCCGGCACGGGCGATTTCGGCGATGTTGTCGACCTTCACGCCGCCGTCTATCTCCAGCAGGATTTCACGGCCCGTCGCCGCCGTGTAGGCGTCGATCTTGCGGCGCGCCTCGCGCAGTTTGTTGAGCGTTTCGGGGATGAATTTCTGGCCGCCGAATCCGGGGTTGACGCTCATCAGCAAGACCACGTCGAGCTTGTCCATGACGTGATCCATATACGACAGCGGCGTGGCCGGATTGAAGACCAGGCCGGCTTTACAGCCACATTCCTTGATCAGCGCCAGCGAGCGGTCGATATGCTCGGAACCCTCAGGATGGAAGGTGATCACATTGGCGCCGGCCTTGGCGAAATCGGGGATGATGCGGTCCACCGGCTTGACCATCAAATGGACGTCGATGACGGCGTCGGTGACTGGCCGCAAGGCTTCGCAGACCAGCGGGCCGATGGTCAGGTTGGGCACGTAATGGTTATCCATGACGTCGAAGTGGACCCAGTCGGCACCGGCGGCGATGACGTTGCTGACGTCTTCGCCGAGCCTGGCGAAGTTGGCGGAAAGAATGCTCGGTGCGATACGAAACATGACGGATCCCCTCAAAATGAGACGCGAATTCTAGCGGCTTTCATGCGTCAGCCGCATTCACTTTTTTTGATGACGCCCATAAGTGGCGAGAATCGCCACTGACCCGTCAGGCGAAGGTATCGACCTGGTTGCCGAGGTTGGGCGGGTTGCTGATGGTTTGCATGGACTGCATCGCTGCCTGCACCAGTTGTGCGGCACCTTGTGCCTGCAGGTCCAGCGCCTTCTTCAGGACGGTCAGGGCCACCGCATCTTCGGTGCGAGACTGTGACATTTGTGTGGCAACAGCAGCAATGGCACTGACATCCATGACCGTTTCTCCGCGACGGGGCAACCCCGCATCGGCTTTATAACGGCAATGGCAAACGGAACTTTAGCCCGAGTTGCGCCAAACTTGCTGCGACTTCCCGTCAGGCGGCGACAACCCGATTCTTGCCGGCCCGCTTGGCCAGGTACATCGCCGCATCGGCGCGCTTCAGGCCGTCAACTGGCGGCTCTTGCTCGGCCAGTTCGGCGACGCCGGCACTGAAGGTGATCAGCAGCTTTTCGTTATTGTGCAAAAAGAAGCGTTTGGTCAGGGCTCGCTGCAGGCGCGCCATGACGCTGATGCCGTCCTCCAGTTCAGTATCTGGCATCAGCACGACGAACTCTTCGCCGCCATAGCGGGCCAGCACGTCCTGTGGCCGCAACGTTTCGCGCACGACCTGGGCGAGATGCACGAGTGCTTCGTCGCCGGCCTGATGGCCGAGCGTATCGTTCAGTTTCTTGAAGTTGTCGATGTCGAGCATGGCCAGGCTCAGCGCACTGCCGCGGCGCTGGGCGCGGCCGACTTCGCGATCCAGCGCTTCGTCCATGCCCTTGCGATTGAGTGCGCCGGTCAGGGTGTCGTGGCAGATGATCTCACCGGCTTCGGCCAGTTCGCTCTGCAGGCGGGCGATTTCCGCTTCGGCCTCTTCAAAGCGGCGACGCATTTCGATGAGTTCTTCGCGCGAGCGCTGGACATTGATCTGGATGCCTCGTGTTTCGCGCATGACTTCGTCGAGGACATCGCCAAGCTCGGCGATGTCCTTGGCCTGACTGATCTTGCTGACGCAGGTTTCGATCTTGTCGTGATAGTCGCCCGTTGAAGCGGTGAAGTCGGTGAGCCGATCGATGAAGGTGGCGAGCAATGCCTTGAGCCGGTCCTTCGCTTCGTCGAGGTGATGCTTGAGATGGCTTTGCTTGTAGATGACTTCCTTGAGCCGGCGCTCGACGTCGTCAAGGCGGCGCAGGTTGAGCGGCTGATCGAATAATTTCAGTACCACTTCGATCTGGTTATGCAGCCACTGGTCATCGACCAGGCCGCTGATATTTTCGATGATCAGTTGCAGCAATTGCAGCAGGCCGGTCTTCAGCTCGGCCTGGTCCTCGGCGACGTATTGCAGCCGATAGCTGAGCTTGCGCAGACGCACGACGGCTTTGTCGAATGCCACCGGCGTTTGCGCGCCGCGAATTGCCTGGGCGATTTCACTGGCTTCGGCAGCCAGATCGGGCGTATCGACCAGCAAAATGGTGATGGTGTCTTCAAGTAGCTTGGCCATCAACTCGCGCAGGTCGGCGCTGCCCGCCGAAGGCGATCCGGGGCTTGATAGCGCAGCACTTTCTGTTTCACCGGCAACGGAGCCAATGCTCGATGGCGCTTCATCGCTGGGCGTCGCATGCGACCAATTGCGGAGCAAAGCTTGCAGGCGCGTGTAAAGTATTTCCGCGGTTCCGGAGGCCGTCAGCACGTGATCCAGCGCTTCGCGCTTCTTGGCCTGTGTCAGGCCGCCATGGCGGGTTTCGATCTGGGTCAACAGGTCGCGCAACAGTCCCGACCAGTTGGGCGGTTCGCCGCTGTTCTTGACGAGCATGTCGACCAGTGCAGTTTTCAACCCATCCCAACTTTTTTCGCCGACGGCATTCTCGATCTGGCGGACAAAGCGCAATTGCTCCTGATTGGCGCGCGGCAACGCTGCCGCCAGGCTCTTCAGGGCTTGTTCGGGAAATTTCTCGCGAACCTGGGTGCCGGCGATCTCGTGATACAAGGCCAGATAGTTGTCTGGCGTTGGTGGCGTCCGGCGCATCGCCAGACGGCGCAGCACCTCGCGGGCGATTTCTGATGGATTGCTGGTTTCGGCCATGTTGGTTCGCAGTGTTTCTGTAGAGCGAACGATTATTCTACAAGTCCGTGGCGCATGCCGTAGTGGATCAGTTCGGCATTGGTTTCGAGGCGCATTTTTTCCAGCAGGCGTTTGCGATATTCGCTGACGGTCTTGACGCTGAGGTTGAGGTCTTCGGCAATCTGGGTCAGCGTGCGGCCGGCGGCGATCATCACCAGCACCTGGTACTCGCGGTCGGACAGGGTTTCGTGGGCCGGCTTCTCGCTGTCATAAGAAATGGCGTCGGCCAGTTGCATGGCCACCGAAGGACTGACGTATTTCTTCCCCATCGCTACCTGGCGGATTGCCGTGACCAGCATTTCCGGTGCGCTTTGCTTGGTCAGGTAACCGGCGGCGCCGGCCTTGAGGGCACGTATCGCGTATTGCTCCTCCGGGTGCATCGAAAGGATCAGCACCGGCAGTTTGGGGAATTCCTTCTTCAACTGCTTCAGCGTATCGATGCCATTGCGATTCGGCATCGATACGTCGAGCAGGAATACGCTCCATTCCTGGCTGCGCGCCAGGCGCATCGCATCGGCGCCGTCTTCGGCTTCGCCGGCAACCACCATGTCTTCCGTCTCGGAAAGGATCTGACGCAAACCCTGGCGTACGATGGCATGGTCGTCGGCGATCAGTACGTGGATTTTTTCGTTCATGCTGTTTGATGACCCTTGAAGACTAGAAAAGATTCGCCTGCGGTTCTTCTTCGCTGCGCATTGTTTCGCCATCGGCGCCGTTGGCGGCGCTCGGCACGGTGAGCAGCAGTCGCGTACCACCATGTTCAGCCGCGGCAATCTCGAATTCGCCGTGCAGACTATTGATCCGCTCGCGAATGCCGCGCAGCCCGAACGACTTCGGCTTGTTCATGTCATCGTCGGAAATGCCACGGCCATTGTCGCGGATTTCCATCACGATCCTGTTGTTGGCGCGGCGCAGGCTGACCGCCACAAGTGAAGCATGGGCGTGCTTGGCAATGTTGGTGAGCGCTTCCTGCACGATGCGGAACAATGCCAGCGAGGTATTTTCATCGGGCTCCGCAGCCTCTGCATCGGCATTGTATTCGCTGCTCTCGACGCGGCAGGTGATATGGGTGCGCTGGGCGAAGTCCTCCGCCTGACACTCGATGGCCGCCGGCAGACCGAACTCCTTGAGGATGCCGGGACGCAGTTCCCGGGCGACGCGACTGGCGGTACTCATGGCCTGGTCGAGCAAACCTTCGATGGCCCTGGCCTTGGTCCGCAGCGCCGGCGGCTCGGCCGGCAATTTGCCAGCCAGCAGCGCCGCTTCGATCTTGATCGCGACAAGAATGCTGCCAAGCTCATCATGGATATCGCGGGCAATGCGCTCCCTTTCCTCCTCCTTGGCCGCTTCCAGATGCGAGGAAAGTTCAGCCAGTTGCGCCCGTGAAGAGAGCAGCGCAGCTTCGACTTCCTTGCTCCCGGTGATGTCGCTGACAATGCCCTGCCACAGCGTCCCGCCATCGGCCAGGTAGCGGCCGAGCGAGCGCAGGCTGACCCACTTGGTGCCGCCGTCGCGGCGAATGCGGCCTTCCCAGTAGAGCGGCGTGCCGGCAATCGATTCGGCCAGAGCGCGCTCCAGGCCGGGTCTGTCCTCGGCCACAAAGCGCAGAAAGAAGCGCCGCGGCGAAGCCAGCAATTCATGCTGGCGCAGCCCCAGCAATGGGCCGCAACCCTCGCTGACGAAGAGAAACTGATCGATTCCTTTGGCATCCCGCTGCAACTGGAAAACCATGCCGGGTATGTTCGATGCCAAAGCGCGCAACCGCGCCTCGCTTTCGTCGAGCATGGCCAGTGCGGCACGGTGATCGGCGCGCTCGCGGGTTTCTGCGGTTTCGCGCACGATGGTCGGCGCCAAACGCGCCAATTGATCACTGGTTACCACGTCGCGAGCGCCGCCGCGCATCAACTCGAATGCACTGTTGGCCGTGTCGACCTCAGCAACAATAATCAGTGGAACGTCGAGGCGCAATTCGCGCAGAATGCGCAGCGCCGTCACCGCCGTGAATCGCGACAATTTGGGCGCGGCCAGCACGGCGTCCCAGGTGCCGCTGTGCAGCGCGCTGCGAAATGCCGTGCCGGAATTGACGCGCTGGTGATGGCAGGCATAACCAGCGCCGGCCAGCGCGTCCAGCCAAGCCTGCGTGTCCGCCACGGCGTCGCCAATCAGCAGCAAATGCAAGGATTTTTCGGAGGAGTGAAGCAGCTCGACCATCGGGAGAACCAGCGGCAGGGGTGGCCGAGTTTAGCCCAATTCAGACCGGGTTACCGGCAGTCGCCGTCAACGTACATCCAGCGGTTGTCGACGCGCAGGAAGCGGCTGGTTTCATGCAGCCGCCGGGTAAATCCGAAGGACTTGTAACGCGCGACGAATTCGACGACGGCCCGATCGCTGCCGACGACTTCATGGCGTATCACTTCAAGGCCAAGCCACTTCCGCCCGGCACCTCGGCCAACCATCAAGCTTGCGGGGCGGGTCTCGGCGTGCCACGTAACGAGCAGGTAATCTTTGAGTCCAAGCGCATAAGCGCTGTAGCGCGAACGCATCAACGCTTCGGCGTCGACCGCCGGCGCCCCGTGATGCAAGCGTGCGCAACAATCCGGGTAAGTTTGTCCGCTGCCGCACGGGCAGGTCTGAGGTGAGGCGGTCATAGCCGGCATATTGCCCGAATCGCCGCGGCACGCAAATATGCAGGGTGAGCGCGGTCGGTCGATTCTGCGTACGCATCGGTAGCACATCGGCCTGGTGCGGTAGCGCCTCCGCTGGCCTTTCGCGGACGTGGCGGCATGCTGTAAAATCCGTGGCCGTTGCAGGTCAAAGCAAGAGCCGCTTTAGCTCAGGGGTAGAGCAACCGCCTTGTAAGCGGTAGGTCGTCAGTTCAAATCCGACAAGCGGCACCAATAAAACAAAGACTTAGCGCGGTCAAGAATCTCGTGGCGCGATTCTTTCGGGCTGGGTGATATCTGAGCCTGCCCCAGAAAAGACAACGCCGACACTTGGCCGGCGTTTCAAATGCTAGATGACGGCGCTGCTACGGCCGTCGTTGTTTCGCCATCCAATCGTTTAAGTATTCCAGAGCCAACCTAAAGAACGATTCAGGCTCAGCAAAGC
>CAISUK010000482.1 GCA_903888645.1 uncultured Pseudomonadota bacterium
CGAACACAAGTTCTGCGATCCCTTCGATTTCTCGCCTTATGCCACCTGCTGGTTCGGTACCAACCACATGCCCGGCACGCGTGATTTCTCCGATGCCCTGTTCCGCCGTGCCGTCACCATCGACTTCAACCGCCAGTTCGCCGAGCACCAGCGAGATGTGCATCTGGCCGACAAGCTGATCCGCGAACTGCCGGGCATTCTGAATCTGGCGCTAGCAGCGATTGCCGAGGTGATTGCCATCGGCAGTTTCATCCGCCCGGCGTCATGCGAAGCCACCAAAGCGCACTGGCGCAACGAGAACGATCAGGCAGCACAGTTCGTCGAGGAATGCTGCAAGCCCCTGCCCGGCCACTGGGTGGAGTCGGCCATCGTCTATCGCCGCTACGTCGATTGGACGCGCGAGGCGGGCATCCAGAAGCCACTCAACCGCAAGAACCTCTCCACCCGTCTGGCGGCCCTGGGTTACCCCAACGGCAAGGGCACAGGGGGCGTACGGCGCATTCACGGACTGCTGGTCGAGGAGCGCCGCTATGACTTCTGAACAGTGGCGCGAGGGGCGCGAGAGTGGCGCGACGGATTGCCCGCAAACCCAGACCCCATCAGGTGAGTGGCGTGAGTGGCGCGTCCTGCCTACCTATTGCTTAAGCAATTTCACATCAAGAAGGAAAGAGGGAGAAATCCCTATAGAGGGAAGTACAGGGCGTCGCGCCACTCGCGCCACTCATGCCTGTTTTCCATGCATTTTTGCCACGCCACCCGGCATCGAGGGTGGCATCCCCTATGGAGATCAATCCATGAATAACCAACCGACTGTTTCAAAGAACCTGCATCCGGTCTGGCAGCGCCATTTCGGTATTCAGACCATCCAGCCGACCAAGCCACAGGCCAAGCCCCGCAACACAGGGGAAGCCCTGATGCGTGCGGTCCAGAAACTGGCTGCCGCCCACCCTTCCATTCGATAAGGAGAATCCCCGATGAAACTGAATCCGTTCAACAAGAAGTCCACCGCGTACTACGACAAGCTCAAGGAGCAGTACGACAAGCTCGATCGTGAGCTGTCGGCATTGCGGGCCAAACTTCAGGAGGCCGAAGCCGATGCCGAACAGAAGCAGCGTCGCCACCACGAACTGACACAGCGCGGTTCGATGTTTTCATCGGTAGCCGACGAACGACGCGCATCATTTGCCGCCAGCGAAGCGGGCAACCGAGTTAGCGCAATCAAGGGTGATATCGGCCAGTTGCTCAGCCGCATTACTCCGTTGATGCGCATCGCCCTGGCACCCGAACAGTTTGCTCAGGCCAAACAGACACTGGATGACCTGCGCAAGCAGGATCGGGAACTGGCAGCTGATCTGGCAAAGGCCGACAGTCAGATCGCCAAGCTGAACAAGCGCGTGGCAGATGTCCAGGCACGCATTACCGCCGAAATCAATACGGCATCCTCGACGCTGCTCAATGGCGAAGCGGAGTTTGTCGTACCCGAGGCGCTGGCCAAGCTTGAGGCTGAACAGCGCATTGCCACGACTTCGTTGTCGGGGCTCAACGCCCGGCGCGAGGAGATTCTGTCCTCGCTCGCGGGCTTCCCGAAAGCCTTGCGCGAGGCGGAGCGCATCTTTGTCGCTTGCCGTGCCGTGATGGCCGAGGTCGATCTGTATGAGCAACTGATGCCCATGATGGGAGCGCTGGCCCGGGCATCGGTCAGTCGCCATCAGGATACCTACAGCCATGAGCCGGGGCGCTTCGAGGTCGAGATCCCGGCCGATCTCCTGGCCTCGGCCGAAGCCGACCTTAGCGCCGAGTTAGCTGCTGCCTGATTCAAGGCGGAGGGTGGCGAGTCTCGGCATAGCCACCGTCCGCCCTGGCGCATCAAGGGAACAACGTGCGTCAGATGCTCCGTGTAGCCATGCCGCGTAATGCCCGCCGGCGCTGACTGCGAAAGGCATCGCAGAAAGCCGGCACCCCCAACAATCAGGAGACAACGATGGAAATCAAATCCACCCAATTCGACATGACCAATCCGTTCGTGCCACTGCAGCAGCGAGTGCATCAGTTCGAGACAGTGTTGCGGCAGATGCCACCAGCGCAACGAGAACAACTACTGGCCGAACTGCTGCCACCGATGCCAATGCACCGCCCTGCGCAAGCCATCGAGCCTGCCGTGACGATGGTGACGGTCAAGGTCGAGGACTGGGACGGCGGGGCGGTGGTGCAGCAACGCTACCCCACCGCTGTCCTCCGGCCACGGCGAATCGTCGGCTACATACCCTGGCAGTGGCGCTGGATCGTCGCCGGCATCCGCCTTACTCGGATCGTGCACAAGTCGGCAAAGATGCAGATGAAGCAGTTCAACAAGCTGCAGCGCCAGATCATTCGACGGGTCCTTCCTCGCCACAAAGCCATGCGGGGGGCGCGAGCCCGCTGATGCGCTACCGACAGCCGACGAAATGAGGTTACCACCCAGGTTACCGGTTACCACCCGGCGATGTGCCGGGTTACCAGCATTCAAGGAGATGAAATGAATACCACGATGATCAACAGCAGCACCGCCTCCATTCCCAGCCAGCCACTGGCCAACTACGACCCAGTAGTCGAGCAACGCGTGCAGCAGTGGCTCGCCAGCGGGCAGTTGCTGGCATGGATTCCCATCCTCAGCCAGGAGAACTTCCCGGACGTCCCGCCGCAAATCCTGCGGTTTGCCAATCAGCATCAGGAGGCAATGCGCTGGCCCATCCACCGTCCAGAGGACTTGCTCGCATTGCCCGATGGCATCACCGGCTGGCTGCTGCCTGCCGACGCCGACGATACCGATGTGGCCTGCGGCGTCTGGAACGGTGAGGTTTACGTCCTGGGCGTGGAGGACAAGCGTACCGGCAAAAAGCAAACCTTGCTGGGCGAGCGCTTCGATATTGCGACTGGGCAGGCCGATGACCCCGAACAGCGCGAGTTATGACTTGGCTTCTGCCCGGGAAGAAGCGTTCATACAAACCCCTTATGACATGGAGTTTGCAATGACCCGATCATCATCCGTGGCCGCCAAGTTGGCGGCCCTGCCCACGATGCCGATGAAGGATTTGTGGGCGCTGTGGGACGCCCATTTCCCGCGCCGGCCCGGCACGTGGAACCGAGACTACGTTACCTCCCGCGTCGCCTACAAGATTCAGGAGGCCGCCCACGGCGGCGTCGATCCCGACATCCGCCGGCGGTTGGTCCGCCTCGGCGAATCCCAATCGGTGTTCGGCAAGCGTCGGACCGAAGTCCATCTGATGCCCGGAACCGTCCTGCTGCGCGAATACGAATCCAACGAGTACCGCGTCACGGTCACGCCGGAGGGCTTCTACGATCTGAACGGCAAGGTGTTCAAGAGCCTGTCTGCGGTCGCCCGTCACATCACCGGCGTCAATTGGTCGGGGCCGGCGTTCTTCGGCGTCAAGCAGAAGGGGGCGAAAAAATGAAGGCACCCATCACCCGCAAGCGCTGCGCGGTGTATTGCCGTGTCTCCACCGACGAGCGCCTCGACCAGTCGTTCAATTCCATCGATGCCCAACGCGAAGCCGGGCAGGCCTTCATCGCCAGCCAGCGCACCGAGGGCTGGATTCCGGTGGTCGACGACTACGACGATGGCGGTTTCTCCGGTAGCAATATGGATCGGCCGGCCCTGAAACGCCTGCTGGCGGACATCGATGCCGGCAAGATCGATATCGTGGTGGTGTACAAGATTGATCGCCTGACCCGCAACCTGGCGGACTTCGCCAAGATGGTGGAATTGTTCGACCAGCGCGGCGTGAGCTTCAGCGCCGTTACGCAGCAGATCAACTCGGCAACATCGATGGGCCGGCTGATGCTGAACATCCTGCTTTCCTTTGCGCAGTTCGAGCGTGAGGTGACTGGCGAGCGCATCCGCGACAAGATTGCCGCCAGCAAGGCCAAGGGAATGTGGATGGGCGGCACACCGCCCCTCGGGTACGACGTCAGCAATCGGCAACTGGTGATCAACGAGGCCGAGGCCAAGATCGTGCGCGGCATCTGGCGGCGGTTCGTGGAATTGCGGTCGACCACCGAACTGGCCCGCGAGTTGAATCGCCAAGGCATCACCACCAAGGCCTGGACGACACAGGATGGCGTCTTCCGCCCCGGCCGGCCGATCACCAAGCAGAACCTCTACAAGATGCTGAGGAATCCGCTGTACATCGGCGTGATCCGGCACAAGGGCAAAGATCATCCCGGAGAGCATCTGCCGATTCTGGATCAGACCCTATGGGATCAGGCGCAGGCCATTCTTGCAGAAGATGCCCGGCTACGTGCGTCGCAGACGATGACCCGCCACGACAATGAGGCCATCCTGCGCGGCCTGCTGTTCGCCCCCGATGGTGACCGGATGTTGCCGACTGCGACCAAGAAGAAGTCGGGCAAACGTTACCGTTATTACCTGCCGTACTCGGACAAGAAGCTCGGGCGCGGCACCCACCCCTTCGGCATCGTGCCAGCCGGGCAGATCGAGGCACTGGTGCTGGAGCAGGTTAAGTCAGCATTACAGGCGCCGGAGATGATCCAGGCGGTGTGGGATGAGGTCCAGAAATTGGATGCCACCGTATCGGAGCCCACCGTGGTGCTTGCGATGCGCAATCTGTCAGCGGTCTGGAACGAGATGTTCCCGGAGGAGCGTTACCGGCTGGTGCGCTTGCTGATTGCCCGGGTGCAACTCAAGGAGGAGGGCATCGACATCGAATGGCAGCCGGCCGGATGGTCGGCGCTGACGGCGGAATTGGCACCGAACAGCATCGGGGCAGAATTGCGTGAACTTGAAATGGAGGAAATCGCATGAGAGGGATGGAACAGATTGGCCGGGCACAATCCACCACGGCCAGACTCGATGAGGGCATCAAGCTGACCACGTTCATCCCGGTGCGCTTCGTGCGGCACAAGGCCAGGAAGGTGGTCGTGGAACCTACAACGCCGGGGCGAATGGCATCACCGCTGAATCCGGGCCGCCCCACGTCCGTCGATGAGAATCTGATGGCAGCGCTGGCCAAGGCATTCTTCTGGCAGGAGATGCTGGATACGTGCCGAGTGAAGAACATGACTGAACTGGCCAAGGCCGAAAAGATGGGCCTGGCGCGGATGCAGAAGATGTTGAAGCTGGCGCGGCTGGCGCCGGACATCGTCGAGGAGATCGCCCGAGGCCGGCAGCCGGTCGGGCTATCGTTGCTGTTCTTTGTCGAGAACCCGTTGCCCGATGACTGGAACGAACAGCGGGAGGTGATCGGCGGGTTGTCGAAGTGACCTACAATCGATCATCACGCATCTCAGCTACGGAAGTGCCATGGTAAATGTCGCGCTCAATTGGAAACGCATCGACTGGATGCCTCATGAAACATGGAAGAAGAACATCCTTCCAAAGCTGACGGCAGTAGGATTAAAACCTGCCGACCTCACGCGGTCGGTTTACGTCATTCGCCTAAACGGTGACTTTTGCGTCCAATACCCTCGAGGCCAATCGCCGACCATTTACATAGGCGAGGGCAATTTCTCTCAACGGATTAACAGCCATCGATCATGGGTA
>CAISUK010000483.1 GCA_903888645.1 uncultured Pseudomonadota bacterium
CTTACGATGCGCTCGGCATGAACGACCTGCGCGACGACAGCGAGCGTGTCATGCGCAAGAACTTTCCCAAGAGCGAATACTATGCGCGCGGCCTGAACAAGACCGAGCCGTGGTGGAAGCTCTGGTAATTTCGCGCGGCTCTCGCTCCACCCACTCCACCGTTATCGCCAGACATGTTCGGGTTGTCACCGAACTCGCCAGCCAATCTCGACTCGGCTGACTGATCACTATCTGGTCTTTGATCAGCGCCTTGGGGTAGTTGACGGTGGAGTAGCCTTCCGCAAGCGCTACCCCGCGTATTTGGCACGATTTACCAGACATAATGCCGACATGAAGTGCATAGGGGAGAAGACAGAGAAACTGAACCCTCGCACCAAGATCGGCCGCAACGACTCGTGCGCATGCGGCAGCGGCAGCGGCAGCGGCAGCGGCAAAAAATACAAGAAATGCTGTGGGGCGGAGACCCCTCACTGACTCCTTCAATCAAACGAAAGGTACAGCATGGCGGAATATGGCGAATGACCAGCAAGGGAGCAACGCTGAGCGATGTCAGCGCGCAAAAGGAATACGGAATTGAACGTGACTTCATCATACAAGGGATTAGGAGAATCCATTTTCGACGTTATGTGACGCACAATGCCATTTTCATATACATCACAGAATCCCGCTACCCGAGATTTCACCAGGACAAGGGCAAAACCACCTGCTCCAAGCTACTGCGCAAAACACCGGACTCCACTTCACGCATTGGAATCCGAAAAGCGAACCGCATTGCCGCCGGCATCCTTCGCTCGATACATCGCCATGTCCGCCCATTTCATCACTTCATCCGAGCGATTTTCCTGGCTGTTGAACAAGGCCACGCCAATACTCGCCGTGCACTGATACTCGACGATCTTTTTCACTGTTCCTTCTTCCAGAACCGGGAGCGCGTAGGGGACCGACAACGCGGCAAGTAGCTTCCTTGCGACAACCTCGGCTTCGGTCATCGACTCGGCCTTCTCGGCATTCAAATCGGCAATCATTACGACAAACTCATCGCCGCCGATACGCGCCACCGTATCCAATTCACGCACACAGTTCTTCAGTCGACTCGCCATCTCGACAAGCAGCAAATCGCCGACCGCGTGGCCATGCTCGTCGTTTAGCGGCTTGAACTTGTCGAGATCGACAAATATCAGCGCACCAAAAAATCCACTACGCTTGGTCGCGGCAAAGGCCTGAGCGAGGCGATCCTCCAGCAAGCGACGGTTGGGCAAATGGGTCAGCGGGTCATAGAAAGCGAGACTGCGAATCTCGCTCGCAGCCCTGATGCGCTCGGTAATATCGTGAGATACGACCACCACAGAAGTGGCCTCGCCGTTGCTGTTCCTGATCAAGCCGCCGCACGACTCCATATGCCGAATATCGCCATTCGCCAGAACAAATCTAAACTCAGCGCGCTGGCCCACGCCGGTCCGGACAGTATCTATAAACGTTTGCTGGATACGCTCGCGGTCTTCTGGATGTATTTCTGCAAAAGAGTCGCTGCCCTCAATGACGTCAACATTGCCGAGGAATTTTGCGTAGGCGGGGTTGTTGTAGCGGCGCTTGCCGTCCAGATCGAGCACGGCAATGAAGTCCTGCCCGTTCTCGGCGATCAGGCGAAAAAACTCTTCTTGCTCGCGCAGGGCGTCTTCCATGCATCTGCGTTGATCGATATTGGTGTGGATGCCGGTCATGCGCAATGCCTGGCCAGACTTGTTCCACTGGGTCACTTTGCCAATCGAGTTAATCCAGAGCCACTCGCCATTGCGATTGCGTTGGCGGTATTCCATGCTGGTCGGTCCGCCACTCTTCAGACATTCCTGGAAAGCCTCGAGGACAGCATCTCGATCCTTGGGATGGATGCTGTTCTGCCAGTGCTGCAGGTTGCTTTGAAAATCCGCAGGATCATAGCCAAGCATCGTCGGGTATTCCGGGCTGACCGAGGCTTCACCTGTCGACAAATTGACGTCAAACCAGCCTTGATGAGCGGCTTCAAGGGCCAGTCGCAAGCGTTCCTCGTTGGTGGCGATTTGGGCCGTAAAGCGATTGTTCACGCCAATGGCGCGCGATGCCAGATAACCCAGCAGGATCATCTGCAAGACCACCAACAAGCGCAGAAATAATTCCATGCCTGACGGTTGCAGCGTCTTGAGCAAGGGTTCGCCGGTGAAAAAAACGCTCTCGATCCAGCTATCGACGAGCCAGAAAGCCACGCCGAATCCGGCACCCAGCCAGGTGGTCTGGCTCGGCGACTGAAAAATCCGCATGTACTTTTGGCTCAACACGCGATATGGGCCTCGATCGGTAAGCCGGACCACAGGGGTCGGGTCGTCGTGCCAGCGGAATTACAGTTGCAGTGCAACCGCCAGCGAGTTCACTTCGTCGGCCGATTCTTTGAGGATCTCGGACAGCGTTTCTGCGCCAAGAATCACTTCGATCGAAGCGGCTGCGCCGGTGTTGGCCGTGCTGCCATCCTGGTTCGCCGCAGACTTCACGTCGTGGAAGGGCGAAGCCACCGGTGCCAGATCTTCGGCCAGCAAAAGCGTGTCGGCCAGCGTGCGCGGTGGCATAGCCAGAAAACCCTGCCAGTACTCTTCGAGGATGGCGACAGCCGATTCCGGAACTGCCAGGGAGCGCACCACGGCACGGCCCAGTTCGATCTCCAGGTCCATGACATCCGGCTCGTTCCAGTCGGCCTGATCGCCCTCGAACATGCCGGGATAATCGGCCACGCGCGACAGGGCGTAAAAGCCGCCCACCTCATGAACGATGCCGGCGAACAAGGCGGTTTCGGCGTCCACATGAGTCACGCGCCGCGCCAGCACCTGAGCCAGCGCCGAGACGTGGGCGGTGTGCTCCCAGAGTTGCGCCGCCATGCGCCGCTGGAGCGGATTGCCGGGACTCTTGCCGCTACCGATCTGCCGCACCAGGAGCGCCGTGGCAACCGAGCGAACGTTGCGAAAGCCAAGCCGGGAAACGGCACTGCGCACATCGGCGATGGCGCGGCCGGAACGGTCGAAGGCGGCTGAATTGGCCACCGCCACGACACGCGCCGACAGCACCGGTTCGGCCTGAATCAGCTTGGCCACTTCAGCCACCGAAATGTCCGGATCGTCGAGCGCGTTGCGCACTCGCAGCGTGACGGTGGCGTGCGTCTGGAAATTCAGGTCGCTTTGCGCCGCTTCAAGAGCGAGCGCTTTCAGGATATCGCGTTTATCCATGCCGGCATTCCTTCGCGTTGTTGCGGTGCGCGCACAAACACGCGTTTCGCGGCGACTCCAACAGCTAAAACAGTTCGACCTTCTTAGTCTTCGGGACGAGCATCGACTGCTCGTAAGCAGCTTCCGCCTTGACCACGTCCGCTACCGCCTGATTGACCGGCGAACGGCGGCAAAAGGCGTCTCCGGTCTTCGGTACGCAAACCACCTTGCGTGACCACGGCCCGCCGAAATCGGAGGCCAGCAGCGGGATGCCTTCACGGTCCAGCCACTCCTGAGCAAATTCGGCGTTGCGGTCGCCGATCGCCATGCGAATGGAACTGACAATGTTGCCACCACCGAAGGCCTTGGCCACCAGGCGTTCCTTGCGCGCGCCCTTGGCCAGCATCGCATTGACCAGCACTTCCATGGCGTAGTCGCCGGCCAGCACCACGTCGGTATCGTCGCCGGCGCCGACGCGCTTGCTCGGCAGCAGGAAATGGTTCATGCCGCCCAGCTTGAAAAGCGGATCGAAGAGGCAGACGGCGACGCAGGAGCCGAGCAAGGTGGAAATCGGCCGATCCGTACCCACAGACCAATTTCCCGGATTGATATTGAGGGCCTGGCGTTCGAAATCCTTGCCGCTCTGGTGACTGCTGGAATCGTAGGGTTGGCTCATGGCAAAAGCATGGTTAGCGCAATGCGGGGATGGGTGCGAAAGCGACTATTTCACGCGGAATCTGGTCGAGTGGCAAGATCTTGTCTACTCCCCCAAGCTTGATGGCTTCCTTGGGCATGCCAAAAACGACGCAGGTCGATTCGGCTTCTGCCACGGTTTGGGCGCCGGCCTCGTGCATTTCCTTCATGCCGCGGGCGCCATCGTCACCCATGCCGGTCATGATGATGCCAAGCGCATTACCACCGGCCACCTGTGCCACCGAACGGAACAACACATCGACCGATGGACGGTGGCGATTGACCAGCGGACCGTCGACGATATTGACGACATACTGGGCGCCGCTGCGCTTGAGCATCATGTGCCGCCCACCCGGGGCGATCAGGGCGCGGCCCGGAAGGACGCGATCGCCGTTGCGGGCTTCGCACACTTCGATGGCGCAGAGGCTGTCAAGTCGCTCGGCGAACATGGCGGTAAACATCTCCGGCATGTGCTGGACGACGACGATGCCGGTGCACACCGCCGGCAGGGCGGTCAAGACGCTTTCCAGTGCCTGCGTGCCGCCGGTCGATGTGCCGATGGCGACGACCGCGTCGGTGGTCTTGCCCAGTGCCGGCAACGCTTGGGTCAGCGCCCGGCCAAGTACGGCATCGGCGGTCAATTTTGCGGAAGCGGCCAGGGGCGCTGCGCCAGCCAGTCGGCGGACATTGGCCTTGGCCGCAGCGCGTACGGCGCTGACGATGTCATCGGCGCCGTCCTGAAGAAACTGCTTCAAGCCCATCTTCGGCTTGGTGATGATGCTCACGGCGCCGGCGGCCAACGCGC
>CAISUK010000484.1 GCA_903888645.1 uncultured Pseudomonadota bacterium
AGTTTCGCGATTTCCTGACGTGTCGTCTCTGCCGCCTTCAGGGCCCCATCGAGAGGAGTGCGCGGACAGATGATCAGGAATTCGTCGCCGCCCAAACGACAGACAAGATCATCGGTGCGCAGCGCGTAGCGCAGTTGTCTCGATAGCTGGCGCAAGACTTCGTCGCCAGCGTCATGTCCGAACTGATCGTTGATCTGCTTGAAGCCATCGGCGTCTATCATCATGCATGCCAAAGGCGAGCCATCCTGCGCCGATTCCGACCAGGCTTGCGCCAACCGGGTCAGCGCATGGCGCCGATTCGGCAATCCGGTCAGCGCATCGGTCAGCGCAATTTCCTCAAGGAGCCGATTGGCCTCGGAAAGGGAGCGAGTGCGCTCTTCGACCTTCGTTTCCAGGGTGCGATTCAGATCCAGCAACTCACGATTGCGCTCCGATACTTGCCGGAACAACCCGTTGAGCGCGAGAAGCAAGGGTTCCGTCGCACCCTCCTTAATTGTCTTCTCGTCCAGATAAGCCCGCTCCGCGCTCTGGCCGCGCTGAACGGCAAACACCTGCTTGGCCATCGACTGATCGGTTCCCAGGATGTGGAAGGCCAGCCAATAGGTCAGGAACTTCAGCAGCCCTGCGGCCGTTTCGTATTGATCGGCAACGCCTTCCGACATCAGCGTCACTTCCACCAGGAAATCGCTGTGGAATTGCTTGTGCTCCTCGACAAAACGGCTGTCGAGCCCCACCTGCAACATCATGTTCTCTTCTTCCCGGAAGTGAAACTGGGCGTAGCCGGCCAGTTCCCCGAGCAAGGTCTCGATATCGGAAATAGAGACGCTCTCGGCTTCCGTGAGCGATTCGCCAAAGCGGTTGATCAGATCGACCAGCGCGCGATGTTGCTCGTCAACAGCATCGAGCCCGGTTTCAAAATACGCATCCCATATGAACGACTGCATGCCAATATCCTTGCCGCGCGCTCGCCGAGGGACTCAGCGCGAACCGAAAAAAGACGCGTATGACATGTCTTCGACGCCGATATGGTCCAGGAGCCAATCGCGGACCAGGCCCAACAGTTCCTCAGCGACATCGCCGCCGTCGAGGACATGCTGATAGAGTCGGGCAAGTTCGACAGTGATCGCCTGATGCTCCACGATGTGCTCGGCGAGCTTCGGGTAGTTCCGGCGCCGCAGCAGATCTTCTTCATAGAGGAAATGGGTTTCGACGTACTTGTTGAGCGCACCAAGGGCGTCCAGCGTAGCGGAAAAACCGTGTCCCTTGGCGATCCACAGCTCAAGGTGATCGAGACACTCAAGCAACTGCTTGTGCTGATCGTCGATTTCCTGAATACCGGAACTTGGCAGCGTAGTGGCGGCGGTCACGTTAGTCGCTCCTCAATGGCATTGCGGTCAGACCAAGCGGAATATTCTATCTCTTTCGACATATCTAGTTTACTCCAGCGCCTTGCCGTTATGGCCAATGAAGACATTCGAGTTACCGAAGGGCGGGCTTTACAGGCGGGCCATCATTGCCTATAGTCGCGGCCAATGTCTTTTTCAAAGCCCCTATTTATTTCATTGGTATGCGCCTGCGGCATAGCCCTGACTACGCCTGCTGCTGCCGATGAACTTCCGGTCGATGCCAGCCCCGCGCTGGTCGGTCCGGTTGAGCCTTCCCTGATCGAGCGCACTGGCGACATCGCCACCAATGTGGTGGATGGAGTCAATAAAACCCTTGGGCAGACCATCGACCGGGCCATTGACTATGTCGGCATCCGCTATCGACGCGGCGGTCAGTCGCCGGAAACGGGCTTCGATTGCAGCGGTTTTGTCAGCCATGTCTTCCGCGAAGCGGTTGGCCTGATTCTTCCGCACAATGCCAAGGCAATGAGCCACAGCGGTGACATGGTGCGCAAGAGCGAACTGCAGCCGGGCGACCTGGTGTTCTTCAACACCATGCGCCGGGCATTTTCCCACGTCGGCATCTATCTCGGCGACAATCGTTTTATCCACGCACCGGCTCCCGGCGGCGAGGTTCGCGTCGAAGACATGCGCAGCAGCTACTGGGTGGCGCACTTCAATGGCGCCCGGCGCGTCAACGTCGAGTAGTCGGGCAAACGCGGTCGAGCCCGGATTAGCGCGGCCAAAGACGAACCACCGCGAACTAGCGCCGCTCGCGCATTTTTGCCAGCTTTGCCTTGATCTCGGGTAACACCGCCGCAGTCGCCTTTTCCCCTTCGAGCACGGCCAGATGGCGGTCATTGAAATCGGTGGCCGAGAGTCCCGCTGCCTGGAGCTTGATGACGGCGTCGGCCTCGGTCAGTTCGTAACGGCTGATCGCCTGCTCCATGATCGTGAACGTTTGCAGAAGCACCGCTGCCGTGCTTTGCGTCTTGGCATTTGACGGTCTGGCAGATATATCGACGGCGATGACAAAGTCGGCACCGAGCGAACGGGCGCTGCGCACCGGTACCGGACTGACCAGGCCGCCGTCGACATATTCGCGCCCGTTGATGGTCACCGGCTGAAAAATGCCGGGTACGCTGCTCGAAGCGCGCACTGCCATCCCGGTGTTGCCGGTGCGAAAAAGAACCGGCTCGCCGCTATGCAGATCGGTTGCCACCACCGCAAAGGTCTTGGCCAATTTTTCCAGTGGGCGCTGACCTACCGCCTGATTGACGAAGTCCTGCAGCGCTTCACCCTTGAATATGCCGCGGTCGGGCACCGACCAGTCGCTGACCTGCCCTTCATCCATTTGTATCGCCAACTTCTGCAATTCGAAACCGTTGAAGCCGGCGGCATAGAGCGCCCCGACCACCGAGCCGGCGCTGGTGCCGACGACGATGTCGGGCACGATACCTTGGGCCTCGAGCGCCTTGATGACGCCGATGTGGGCGAAGCCGCGAGCGGCTCCGCCACCCAGGGCCAGCGCAATCTTCAGCGGCGGCCGCGGCGCCACTGGCGTCGGAGCCAGGGATGGCTTTGGCACCGTGGCACAGCCAGCAAGCAGCGCGATGACCAACGTGAACAGAAAACGGCGGCGGGTTTGCATGGCGGCAGCGATTCTAACGCAGGTATCATCGCGTCATGATTCCCTGGCTTCCCCGGCACCCTGTGTTTCCGCCCGTCGACGCGGCGCTCAAAGAGCCCAATGGCCTGCTCGCAGCAGGTGGCGATCTCTCGCCGGAACGGATTCTGGCCGCCTACCGACGGGGCATTTTCCCGTGGTTTTCGCCCGGCGAACCCATCCTCTGGTGGAGTCCCGATCCGCGCATGGTGCTGTTCCCCGGCGAATTGAAGATTTCCCGCTCGCTGGCGAAAACGCTGCGCCGTGGCGGCTATGAAGTGCGCCTCGATTCGGCTTTTGCCGCGGTGGTGGCCGCCTGTGCCGGCACCGCGCGGCCCGGTCAGGACGGCACCTGGATCAGCGGGCCGATGCAGGAGGCCTACTTGCGCCTGCACCAGCTCGGTTATGCCCATTGCGTCGAAACCTGGATTGACGGCGAGTTGGCGGGAGGATTGTATGGAATCGCCATCGGCAGGACCTTCTATGGCGAATCAATGTTTGCCCACGTCACCGATGCGTCTAAAATCGCCCTTGCGCATCTTTGCCGGACGCTTGAACAGCTCGGATTTGCCGTGATAGATTGTCAGATGGAAACGAATCATCTGGCCTCGCTCGGCGCCCGGCCAATTCCGCGCCAGTCCTTCGTTTCCGGCCTTCAAGAATGGGCTAAACTCGCTCCTAGTGCGGGTTTGTGGCCTATAGATGCTGCCTCTGGTCCTTGGCGTAGCGTCTAGCGACGTCCCAATAAGTACGGTACCATCGCGCACTTATCTGGTAGCTGGCGAGGTAGCTGCAAACCTGGGCTACAGTCGCGGTAGGGACGCCGGTTACCCGGCGCCCCCCCGCACAGATCCCTGCGAGCGGCACTACCGCACAGGGCTCCTACCGCGGGTGTCTAACGCCAAACCGCTGTTCGGGGTACGGATGGATATTGCGGTACGCCGGGATGTAACACTTCACCAAACGGGTGAATCGTTCC
>CAISUK010000485.1 GCA_903888645.1 uncultured Pseudomonadota bacterium
CGCCCCAGTCGCCCCAGCGCGTGCTCGGTGGCGCGCACCGCCGCCTGGTAGCCCTGGTCTTCGGCCTGATAATCGGCGAAGTCCGCGCCCAAGTGCTCGATATAGAAGCGCGCCTGCTCCAGTGTATTGAAGCGCGCGATCAGCTCGGTGAGTCGGGTGCGCCGCGTGATCAGGACGAGCTTGTTCTCGGTCAGGCGGTCCATCATGGCGCCGGCTTGGTCGCCATCAGTTCGCGCAGCAGGTCCGGGGTCATGTTGAGCTGGCCGATTCGCTCCGCCCCCGCCGCCAGGTCCTTGAAGGCCATGGCCACGAGCTGGCTCGGCTCCATGCGGGCCAGGGTCAGCACCTCCAACAGGTGCGGATCGCTGTTGGCCAGGGCCTGCATCACGGTCGCGACGCCATAGGCGCGGGTGTCCGCCTCCGCGCGGGCATTGAGCGTGGAGAGCGCAATCAAGTCCTGCTTCTGCCCCTCCAGCGCGATCTGGGTGGCCATCTCCGCCTCGCGCAGCTCGCGGCGCTTGGCCTGGCCGGACTTCTCCGCCTCCAGCTTGGCCTCCATGATCTGACGCTTCTTGTTCTCCACCGCGATCTCGGTGTTGAGCTCGTTCTCCTTGATCGAGCGCTCCTGTTCAACCGCGGCGTTGCGCCGGGCATAGATCGCCTCGTCGGCCTGGCGCAGGACCTGCTCGCGGGCCTCCGCCTCGAGCGCCCGGGCCGTTTCCGGGGTGGGGCGGATCGCCAGGATCGAGATCCCCAGCACCTCGACGCCCAAGGCCGTGATGACCTCGGATCCTTGTAATCCCTCGTGCAGGGAGGCGACCAGGCCGTCCGAGCGGCCGAGCGCCTGCCGCAGCCCCAGCTCTTGCCCGTAGTGAGCGGTTGGGCGGAGACTGTGTCGTCTGGATTTTGGGGTGCTGAGGTTTTCGGCATCGAAAGCAATACGTGACACCAGGAGCGCAGGGTTTGACAATGTCAACGTTCGACACTATATATGGTGTCACATGAGCGGAAGGGATCAGTTCACCGCCGTCATACACACGCTGGAATCCTCAAAGGTATCCATGCGCTGTCAGGACATGTTGAGCGCACTGGCGCGCCTGGGGTTCGAGGTGCGCGACGGCGGCAAGCAAGGACACAAAGTGGTGACGCATGCCGGCCTACCCGGGTTTCTGTCTGCTTCCTTTACCTGCGGCCATGGCCGCAACCCGGAGATCAAGCCAGCCTATGTGAGCAAGCTGCGCAAGCTGCTGCTGACCTACGAATCCGAGTTAGTGAGTTTTCTGGAGAAGACCGATGAAGGTTGACGCGTATGCGTACAACATAACGGTTCGCCGCGGTGAGTTTGAGGGCGAGACACTTTTTGAGGCGCGTGTAAAGGAACTGCCGGATCTCGTTGAATACGGCGACACGTTTGACGAGGCGCATGCGCTGGCAGTCGACGCCATCGAAACGACCGCAGCGATCTTTGCGGAAAAAGGTCGCATGATGACGCCGCCGACGGTCCCGGCCGACGACTACAGTGGCCGCGTAACGCTGCGTTTGCCAAAGAGCCTGCATCGTGCCTTGGCGGAGGCCGCGGATACTGAAGGTGCGAGTCTGAATCAGCACCTGGTTAACGTGCTGACTTACTACTCTGGGTTTGCCGCAGGGCGTCGCCACGAGGGCAAATCGCCCTGGCAGGTAGTTGAGCCAGCACCACGCCAGAGGGAAAAAGCGGGGGTGAAGCTCACGGTCGTCCGCGACGAAGGTTTTCAGTTGGCAGCATCTTGGCAATGAAAGTGGACTCGGCCTTGCAGAAGGCGATTGACAGTCTTCAAATCCGCGATGTCTACTTGCGATCGGTATTCGCTGAGTTGGCAGACGGTTTTGAGCCGAAGTACGATCCAGACGTGCAAGCTTTGCCAGTTCAACTCAAGCACATCGTGACCAGAACCGCCGTACTGGAGTTGGAGGGTGACGAACGGCAGCAGTTGTTCCGTGTCTACATCGAGCTTGGCGCGCGCTGGCTGGAATCGCTCCCTGCGGGTGACGGAGATGGCGCCGAACCCGATGTGAAGGCGCGCGTCGAGGCCCTGATGGTCGCCGAATACCTGATGCGTGAACACCCCGGCGACGATGCCCTGAGAGCGTTCGCCATGCGCAACGCCAGCTATCACGTTTGGCCATACTGGCGCGAGTTTCTCGCCTCGCAATGCGTCCGGATGAACTTGCCGAAGTACACCCTGCCTGCTGTCCAACTCGCCTTGAATTGCGGCGACGAATGACGCGGTTAACGCAGTGGCGCCTGCGCAGGGCCAGGCGTGATGGCCTGTTGGGGGGCCGGCGGTTTCGACTCCGTGACCTGGTCATCTGCCAGTTTTGTTAGCCTGAGCTCGATGCGCCTGGCCTTCGGGTTGTCCTCCTCGAAACGACCTGCGCCTTCGGGGGGGATGGTTTGCCCGGCCGAGTAGGTGCGCACCTTGATTGGCTGCAAGCGCTCCCGATCCGGAAGCGTGTCGATATATTTTTCCCATGCCTGTTTGATGGCCAAGGCACGCAGCAATCCAAGGTCATTGTTGGAGCCTGGTTTTAGCCCTGACATGCTCTTGCTGTCCCGGCGAAGCAAGGCCGGCAATGCCGCATCCAGGTTACCGCTGCGAGCCACCGGGATGCCGTCGGTATGCCCGATTATCTCTAGGGTGTCTACGTTCAATCGGCCATCGCTGTTTCTTTTCAGGATCTCTGCGGCGATCTCCTGAAAGCCGGTTTGACCAAGATCAGTCTCGAACTCAGCACTCACGTCTGCTTTGCCTGAAACAAAGAAGTGACGTTTGTCGGCGCCTGAAACTGTGATAATAGGAGGTTTGTCGTTGCCTCCCGGTGCTCCCCCGAGTGCTGTAACCTGTCGGCGGCAATTGTCGAGTTCCGCTTGCAAGCCCGACTCCCCCTTTTTGGCAGCAGCAAGTTCAGCGTTTAAGCGATCTCGTTTCTTCTCGGCACTGGCCTGCATTTCCCTCGCCATTGCGAGTTGCTCGGTCAGGTTGGCAACTTTGCGCTCCAGCGTCTGGATCTGTTCTTGGGCGACAAGGAGTGCGTCGGAATTGTCGACCAATGCCTTCATTGCTTTTAGTCTACGGGTCGCCTCCTCAATCGTGTCGCCAACAGCCCGATTCAAGTCATCCCGAGACGAGTTTTCAGGAACGCGTAGTTCGCTCCCCAAGACCTGTCGAAGATCATTGAGTCGAGGGATGAGCGTTGCATCAATGTACTTGCATCCAGGGTTAGGAAGAAAGACGAAGAGCATGCTGCCCACCAACGCAATTGCGATGATGAATAGCGTCATGAACAGGTCGCTGACGCTCGGCCAGTAAGAGACCTGGTGGCTGGACTCGTCATCGGAGATCATGGTGCGCGACCCGTCCGGCTGCCCAGCGCACTCATGCCTTACGCCCGAAGATGAGGCCGCGTAGACCGCCCGACTCGATTTTATCGAGATGCCGCAACTGCTCTTGAAGGTTTTCCAATTGCGCGGTTAATTCACTCTGCTGTCGCATCACCAGTTCAACGGCGCCGTCAAGGTTCTTTGCCAGCAGGCCGCCGTCCGCCAATAAGCGCGTGAGATCTGCATTCAAGGCCCCGCCAGTCGTCAGCAATGGTCCCGTGGCGTCGTAGAGCATCTGCCAGCCATCCCTTGCTTGTTCGCCGCGTTGGGCCAGCCCCTGGAGTTGACCGACGAGCGCCTGTTGTTGATCGTTCAGCTCCTTGATTCCGGTATGGGTCTCACCGGACTGCGCCGTCAGGCGATCGAGCTCTGAGGTGATCCGCGTGAGTTGACTCCCCAGCAGCGTTGCCCGGTCGATTGCATTCCCGAGTTCGCCCGTCGCGCCCTGAATCCGCTGTCCGATTGTAACGACCTGTGTCGTTGTGCCAGCGATCTCTTGCTGGATCTTGCCGATATCTCGGCGCCCTTGCCCCGATTCGTCAAGCATCTGCTTTGTTTGCCGTTGCAGGCCATCTAACCGATCAATTGTGGATGCCGCGCGGTTAACCGCTTCGGTTGCTGAGCCTTGGAGCTTTGTGACCGTCTCGACTGTTGCCTGAAGATTGCGCGCAAATGCCTGATCCATCGCGTTAGTGCGCTGGCGCATATCGTCAGCCACCTCTCCGAGGGACTTAGCGACCTGATCGACCATCAACCGGCCGTTCGCCTTGAGGTCGTTGTTGGTGGCCTCCCCCTGTCGCCGCAGGTCTTGAACCCCGGCCTCGACGATCTTTGCCATGCCGGTCCGCAGGGCCTGGTTGCCTTGATTAATCTCAATTGCCGCCTGCTGCACCGGTCCCGCGGCGGCATCCAGCGACCGGATTGCAGCACTTGTCGCGCTCTCAATCCGTTGCCCGATTTCCTCTACCTGCGTCGTCGTATCAGCGATCTCTTGTTGAAGCTCGCCGATATCTCGACGCCCTTGCCCACATTCATCGAGCATTTGCTGCGTTTGCCGATGCAGATCGTCTAACCGGCCGATTGCCGATGCCGCGCCGCTAATCGCATCGGTGGCGGAGCTTTGGAGCTTCGTGACGCTCTCGACAGTTCCGTGAAGATTACGCGTAACTGCCTGCTCCATTGCGTCAGTGCGCTGGCGCATATCGTCAACCACTCCACTGAGGGAGTTAGTCATCTCATCGACCATCAACCGGCCGTTGGCCTTGAGGTCGATGTTGGTTGCGTCGCCATGCCGCCGCAGGTCTTGAACACCAGCCTCGACGATCTTGGCAATCTCCGTCCGCAGGGCCTGGTTGCCTTGATTAATCTCACTTGCTGCCTGTCGCACCGGTGCTGCGGCGGCATCGAGGGAACGGACAGCCTCGGTGCAGGCGGTCGCGATCGCGGCGCTCGTCGCGTCCGCAATGATCCTACTCGCGGTCTCACAGGCGGACTGCATTTGAGCGGGCAGATCCTTTGACACCTGTTTGAGCACCTGATGGGATAACACCAGATGGTTGGAGAGTGTTTTGCCTGAATGTTCCATCTGCGTAGTCGCGACGGTGATCTGCTGAGAGACGAGCTGTAACGCGCCAAGCTGCTTAAGGATCGGCGCACTTTGACCAAGATGGCTAGACAGAGTCAAGACCAGTTCATCGAACTTTGGCGCCAGTTGATTTGCAGCCTTGCTGAAGCGCTCTGATGCGTCGTACAGTGGCAGCGTCTGTTTGCTAATGCCCTGTGCCGCATTCGTCAAACGTTCAACGGCTCCGTCGAAATTGCGCTGGCTGGAGACGATATGGCCGACAAGATTACCGAGTTGTGCACGGACTTCATCGAGTTCGCGACTGATAGATGGCGGAGGGAAGCGACCAAATAAATCCTCTAAGTCCAGTCGATCAAGCTTGCCCGAGAGTACACCGCGGCCATGGGTGTAAAAACCCCGTGCTGATACCACCACGACGGTCCCAATCAGGGCGATCAAGCTGGGCCAAAAAGCATTGCTGAGATCCCTGATCATCTTGGTAGCGACGGCACCATTAGTGGCGCCCATCTCCCCCCCAGGGCTTGCGGTGACGTCGAACTGACCGAGAACGGGTTTGATACACCAAAGCGTCCCGGCAATGCCGCAGACCAATAATAGTCCGGTTACGCCACTTGATAAGCGGGCCGAACGGCGGCTCGCCTCGCGGCGCGCCGAGACTTGGTGCAACTCGCTAAGCGACACTGCTCGACCAGCCTTGGCCGCATCCGCTGCGCCGCGTAGGTGGTCCGCGAAATGCGAGTCGTCGAGGTGCCGCTCGTTGATCCACTCGCGATAGTTATAGTCGGCCCCAACGGGTAGATCCGCAAGCGAGTCACGCCCGCGCTTCAATACCTTCCGCTCTGTCCGAATCGCCATCGCAGCGATCACTGCAGCGACCAGCCCGACAAGGCCGATTGCACCTACCACGATCGAGATTATCACAGGCCAGTTCGAAGTCACTACGCACTACTCCGTGTATTATGGTTGTACAACCCACACCTCAGCTCGCCGATTTCGGGCACGGCCGTCATCGGTTGTGTTTGAGTCTACTGGCAACTGTTGACCGAGACCTGCAGCGACAGCCGGAATACCGAACGTCCTGAGCCTTGCCGCGATATGATCGGCGCGTTTCACCGACAGCGGTTGGTTGATCTCCGCGGTGCCTGTATCGTCAGTGAAACCCAGGATCACAACCTTGCCGGCGGGGTCCTGCGCCAGCGCGCGTGGCAGGCGGGCGATATCGGCCTCCGCCTTGATATCGAGTTCGGACGCGTTCAATGCGAACCGAAGGTTGGTTGAATAGCGGCTTGCGCTCTTAAGTGCCTTGATGCCCAGCGCCTGGCCCAGTGTGGCGAGGACCAAGGGGTCGACCGGCTGTTGACCGCGTCTTAGCCTAAGGTCAACGAATCCAGACTTGGCGACGCGATCCTGACCCTGGTCCGAGGTCACCCACCCGACGAGTTGCCTGGCGGCCGGTCGAGACTTCGGTGAATGGCTGGCGATGACCCGATACGACAGGCTGTAGTCCTCGGTGGCGATCGAGAATGGGCTGGCCGCAAGTGCCCGCACGTCTGTGGCCGGCTTGAATGCCAGCAAGGGGGCGGCTAGATTCGGGCCGCACTGGTGATAGAACGCGATGGCTTGGGTATCGCGGTGGGTCAGTACAAAGTCCAGTGGATTCGGGACTGGCTTTGTCGACAGAGCGACGGCAGACACTCGTTGGATGTTCGCGGCATCACGAGCGCCGACTACCCAGGCAGTTGCCGCCAACTGCGCCGGCGCCACCTCCTTAGCCGCCGCATCCGGATGCCTCAGCAGGGCGACTGCATCGAGGGCGATGACCTCAGAATATGCACGTGAGTCCATGGTCTCACCTGGAAACAGCTTTGCGAATCGTGCCAGCGTCGCCGTGTCGGGCGCCCGATCGGCGATGGCCAGGTCGGCATCACCGTCGACCAGTATCGTCAAGGGATCTGCACCCGCTGATGTGAGCAACAACACGCCGGGGGCGACCTCGGGCGCGGCGGTCTCCAACTGCCAGCACTTGCCGCTAGGGTCCGCTACCATCGGCTTGCCCCAGCGCGCTTCCAAGAGTGGGCGTACCAGGTCTTCGGCTAATCCAGGGCTTGCGGCGATCACTAAACCGGCCTTGTCAGGCGAGCAGGATGGGGCACTGGGCAACGCCGCCACTCGCGCCGTTGCGTCATCGATCAAGGCCTTAAGCTTCTGCTGGATCTGCGCCAACTCTGGCCCGGGGCCCTGGACTGCCGGTAGCGCCGAGAGGGTTTGTGCGCGATCCAAACCGTCCCTGATCCGGTCGGTCAGCGCCGAGTACGCCGCGGTGCCCGCGCCATTGCACGCCCCAGCCTGCTCCGATGCGGCGCTTTCTGCCTTTTCTTCAAGCCCTTGGTATTCTTTGGCGAGTTGTCTTACCGACGAACGCCACACCCCGTCGCCGCCTGATGTGCTGGACCCCGCGACCACGGACCTAGCCGTCGCGTTCAGCTGATCCAGAAGGCTCTGCGCCTTACTACCGTCGCCAACATCCAACGCCTGAAGGACTGCTTCGTGGAGCCGCTGCGTCTCATCCCGCCGCTGTCCTGCCTGCGCAAGGGTCTCCGATTGGTCTATTGGTGGCGACGGCTGGCTCGATTCGAGAGCGAGCAGGCGCTGCTCCAGGGTATCGGAGTCTATGCCAAGTGCCGCAGTGCGTTTTTGACAGCCGTCGGGTGCAAGTAGTGACAGCAGTAGTAGCACGCCGATTGATGAAACCAGACCGGCGATGCCCCAAAAGCCCTTGGGATGCAACTCGCGCATGGCCACCCGCCAGGAAACTGGTTGGCGGTGGCCCAGGCAATGCGGGTTGCCGGTTGGGCAGCACCCGTCACGCTCGACCTGAACCTCCTGGGTCCGGGAGTGGATGCATTGTTTAGTGGGCTCGTCGCAACGAAAATACCGGACCATTTCAGTGTATCCTTACTGGACCAGATTCGACAACCGCGGACGCAGCTTCTCATCCCAATGCCGGTACTCAGGCGATGTCAGCCCCAAGCTTTGCTCTAACTCTCGGGAACGAGTATCAAGGACTTTCTTTAGGTCGGGCGCGGTCATTTTGGCTCTTCCAAGGGACTCACCGAGTCGCGCATGCAGTTTGAACATCTTGCCAAGATCGGCAGTCTCCAACGCATCCTCCAGAGCGCAACCGAGTGGTTCAACGTGCCGTCCATCCTGATCTTCCCACAAGAGAAAAACACCTTGCGGCTCATTTCTGACCACCCCGATGCCAGGCTGCTGGCCTAACCACAACTCGGCCTCATACCGGAGCCGCATCCCAATGGAGTCGGGAAGGAATAGGCTTGGCCGGCGGCCAGCCTCCCCATCCGGGTCAATGTTGCAGAAGTACCGCGTGTCGCTGGTCTGTAGGCCGGTTGTTGTCTGCTGGTAGCGCTCACCAAGGTTTCGCAGCACGGAGGAAAAACGGGCGGCGAGCCAGTAATCCACCAGCAATAGCCGAACTTGGGTCTGGTCGGCATGGGTATAGGTATCGAATCGATGGTTGGCCCCGGCGCCACCGGCGGCGCGAAACGATTGCTCTAGGGTTGCCGAGTAGGCGTGCTGAGGAAGTCCGAGCAGCAACAGACGCTTAGGCATCAGCGGAATACCAACGCCCCCACCGAGAATTTGTACGGGTTGGGTATCGGCTTGTAGATGCAGACAGGCCGCTGCGCGCGCCAGAAACTCATTTACCTCTCGCTGAAGTCCGGTAGGGTCGTTTTGAAAGCGCTGCCTCAGTCGGGTCATCAGGGAGTCGCCTAGGACGGGTGCCCCCAAGCGAGAGGTCTCGTAGTCTCGGTGAACCAAGCGCGCTTGATGGAGGGCAATGCGGCGCAACGCCTCATCCAGCCGCTGTTCGGAATTGTCCGCCACCTGAGCCAAACATGATAAGGGCTGATCTTGACCACAAAAAGCGACGACCTCACTGCGTAAGAGGAATGCAGTGCTATGCTGATGCGGGGAATGCCGTCGTGTCCAATTCAGAAAGTTCTTGAGTGCTGCATCATCGAACTCGTATTTGTTGGCCGATGTGGGGTTTTGCAGCGAACCAAGTTCGTCCTGAATCAGGGTGCGCTCATCCTGGGTCTTGGTCAGCAATGCTGCGAGTTCTTCCTGCGTTGCCATGAATCGACTTTTGATTACAGTCAGTTGATTCAGAAATCCACGAACGAATGCTTGATCCAAAAGCCCGGTCCGATCTCTTAGGTCCAGTTCGTGCATTACGGCGCAGTCTCTGGCATGCGCGCGCACCAAGTCGCGCCGCTTGGTGGTCGCCGTCTCAGTCAGCCAGGTTAGCTTATCCCATTCGAGGCGACGTGCCTGGATAACCCTTTGGCGGCGATTGATTTCGCCCGAGTTGGGCGTGGGTGAGTCCAATTCCGCGCGGAGTTGGCTATCCAACTCGATAAGTGCCTGCGGAACCTGGGCAAGTGCAAGGGTGCTGCCACTATCTAACCACAACTCGGTGAGTCGGGATTCGATCCGACGGATGGCGTCCCGGATGCGCGAAGCCTGCTCTGCCTCTCTTGCGGCGACGTAGGCGCTGATTCCCCGTCCTTGGAACTTCGTGGCGTAGAAATCTGCTAGCGTCCGCTCGATCGCGTGCGGCTCATCGGACTCCTGGGTTCTGGTGCGTACAAATCCCTCACCTTGTTGAAGTAGCTCTTCTCTGAGTTGATGCGCAAGGATCTCGGCCGGCGGGCTTGGCTCACGGCATATCTTGACGTCTGAGAGCAATGCGGAAACTGTTGAACCCTGGTCTGTATCGGCAGTTGGAGTGAAAGCGTCGTAGAAACCCAGGTCGTCGCGCCAGTGATTGAACAGCATCTGACGCAGCCCGGCGGACATCAGGTCCAGGGCGATCAACTCCTCGACCTTAGCGTTTGGCACTTCCCAACGGCGCATCCCAAATCCGCCGAAACGATAACTACGCTCAGTCCCGGGCATGGGCTCGCCGGGAAAGGTGGCCAGCGTGTCCTGCCCGGTTATAGTTTGCTGGGCAACATTTCCGAGTTGGCCTGAAGACAATGCGTAGATCCGCTCGAGGCAAGATTCTGCGACAATCCGAATCTGCGTGCTCAAATCGATGCGGATTCTGTTACTGTTCAGCGAAGTGGTAACTACAAGCTGAGCGATTGGCTCGGTACCGGAAAAGCGATTACCCGCAACGCCAGGGCCTAGCAATTGTGGCTTCAGACGGTCGCACATCAGCGCGTTGAGATCGACCAGGCAGGCATATTGATTTTGAAAAAAGGTAACTGTTCAGGTACCCCTTGCCAGACAGCCGTCTAGGCGTGTACTTTGGTGCCATGGCTGAGCCGCTGCCCACCACCATCGCCCTCGAAAGCCCGGACGCCGAGTTGGCGCGCTTACGCGCAGAGAACGCGACGCAGGC
>CAISUK010000486.1 GCA_903888645.1 uncultured Pseudomonadota bacterium
GCAATCCTGGGCCTGTTGGGCCATGAAGTGTGCCGCCGAGTGTCATGAAAAGCTTGGTCATTTTGCTGAGGCTGAGGAATGGTGGAAGAACATTGTCGAACGATATGACGACCAAAAGTACCAGTTGTATTTTTTCTATTTGCGGACTGGAAGGGGCGACGTGGCCCGGGCGCGGGAATTAATTGAAAAAGGCGACGACCATCACTTGCTGATCCCTTTGCGTGTGAAGGAAGGGCATCCCGAGCAGGCGGTCGTGATTTATAAGAATATGCTCGACAACATACGTCAGGATACCGTGTATCTGGCCTCCTGGGTGATGCTGGCGGCGTTGGCTGACGACGCGGGGCACACAAGCCTGCGAAACGAGGCGCTTCAATTGGCCGTCCAGGGCAACCCTGGCGTCAGCCCCGAACAGCATCGTTATCAACTGCTGGCGAAAACGATGCAGGGGGCCTTGGCCCGCGGCGAGCAGAGCCCTTTCACCGCCGAAGAGCTCAAGTGGCTAGGACCTGGCTTGGCGCACGATGGCGAGTTTGGCTTCTACGCCGCACATTTCGTGAGATTGCATGGCGACGCAAATAAAGCCAAGGAACTTTTCGCACAAGCTTTCACTCTTACCCCACCACTACAGGCCTCCGGTGTCGACGGCATGTTGGGTACGATCTGGTCGCAGGCAGTCGGGCAACCGCGCGCATCAGTCCAGATTGATTCGACACTGCACTTGAACGTACCACCGCTTCCGGAGCAATCGGATGGGGACTTATTGCAATTCATATCTGATCGTGCCGAGCTGTTCTACGCGGCGGCGGGATTAAGCCTGCTTCTGCTCGTCATTAGGCTCAGGTCAATGCGCTCTCACCAGCAAAAATCGGCTGCCTGATTCCGTACTTATTGGTAACGCGCAGGTGGTTCCGCCCCAAGGCCATCTCGGCGGCAAGACGCACAACTATTACCTTCTTCGACATTCGGACATCAACTTGACTATGAGCCGCTATTCGCATACTCTCATAAGACCTATGAAAGCACTCCATGCCGGAGTGGCGGAATGGCAGACGCAGTGGATTCAAAATCCACCGACTTCACGGTCATGAGGGTTCGACTCCCTCCTTCGGCATTACTTCTTCTTCCCCCGCATTGTCTCTCTGCATAAGGCTCCAACTTTGGAGCGGCTTCGGTTCTTATTTTGATATCGCACCGTGGATGATTGTCTGCGACTGCTGGCAGCGCATCACAAAGATCAGCTCAATGGGATACGTATTGCTGTTGAGTATGGTCAGCACCGGGACGTTGATCACAAAGGGTTTTGTCACCAATTTTTTGCCCTTCTGCGGCTGCACGTAAACGAACCCTGTTATCGCGCCTATAGCCGCATTCAAACTGATGTCCTTGCCAACGGTGAAGGAGAGCGTCTTTTTCGCCACATTGATCTGGAAGGCGCTTAGACTGCTGGTCTTGCCTTTGACTGTCTTGATCTTCCCCGTTTTGTCGATGCTGAAGCTATGCGGTGTCTCGCCAGCCA
>CAISUK010000487.1 GCA_903888645.1 uncultured Pseudomonadota bacterium
CGCGGTGATGTCTTCCTTGACGGCGACATAATGGGCGATGCGTCCGTCGGTATCGCGAATCGGGCTGATGACGGCCGCTTCCGTGTATTCGCTGCCGTCCTTGCGCCTGTTGTGGAACTCGCCTTTCCAGGTCTGCCCTTGCGTCAGGTTATTCCAGAGGAACTGGTAGGTCGCCCTCGGGGTTTTGCCGGATTGAAGAATGCGGGGATTTTTGCCGATGACCTCGTCGATAGCGTAGCCGCTGATGCGCTCGAAGGCGGGATTGACGTATTTGATCTCGCCGGTCACGTTGGTGATCATGACGCTCTCGGTACTCTGCTCGACGACCATCGACAGCTTGCGCAGGTTGTCCTCGGCGGCTTGGCGGTCGCTGATGTCGATCAGGGCAATGCGCAGCGACGGTTCGGTGCTACTTCTGCCGACGCGCAAACAGTCAAGATGATAGTGGGCAAGGGAGCCATCGCTCCGATTGAGCTGCAGATCTAGGCCCAGTTTCTCTTCGTGCCGCATGGCAAGAATGCAATGGCGGTACCAGCGATCACGGTTGGACGCAGCGACGAAGGTATCAAAGCGACGTTTGATAAGTTGCTGGCGATCGATGCCCAGGTAGGTGGCGGCGGTGAGATTGGCTTCGGCGATCTGGCCCGTCGCGGTCAGGGTCAGGTAGCCGACCGGGGCAAAGTCATAAAGATCGACGTAACGATCGCGCGAGGCTTCGAGTACGACGCCGGTCTGACGCAGCGCCTCGTTTTGCATCTCCAGTTCGACCTGATGAACTTGCAACTCGTGACGCATTCGCGACAGCACGGCGTCGATCGATCCTTCGACAGCGGAGGGGGTTGTCTGCACCTTGGCTTCTGCGGCACGGCGAAGTTCTTCGGCTTCGCTTTGTTCCTTCATTGCAGCCCCCTTTCCGGGTCAGCAAGCGAAAAGTCGGTCGGACCGGGCCAAATCATACCGCGAATACACGTATTACTTTTGACATAGGTCAGCCCGCGCAGTTTGCGGGTTTGGCAGACATGAAGCGAATTCCCGCAGCCGAGCGTAAAAAACCTCGTTTGGCGGGGATTTCTGAATGCCTTGTTATTTCGGCCAATCGAAGTGCGGCAAGTGCCAGAATGTCAAGCGAATAACGGCCGCTGCATTCGGATCGGCCACTATTGCCGAACACCACGCAGCGCCGGCGACGGATCGACAAGTTCGACGCGTTGCAATCCGCGCACGGCGTTGCTCATGAAAATGGCATCGGCGCGGCGCAGATCGTCGACCACCAGAGTGCGCTCGACGATGGGCACGGGCTGTTCGCGGAGCAGGTGTTGGCGCATGACGCCGTCAAGCAGGCCGGCCGAACACGGCGGGGTGTGAAGGATGCCGGAGAAGGAAAGGTAAAGGTTGCTGCGCGCGCCTTCGCAAAGTTCGCCGCGCTCGTTGCAGAAAATCGCATCGAAGATTTCCGGTGTGGCTTGCAGGCGCTGCAGTTCGGCATCGTATTCGCTACGCACCGTGGTCTTGTGATAACGAAACAGATCGCGAGAATCGATCCGCGCTTCGGCCAGGATTACCTTTGGCTGATCGGTAGAGGCAACCTCAGGCAGGGGCGTCGAGGCAATCTCAACCTGGCCGCTCTTGTTCAACAACAGGCGCGTCCGTCGCCGCGTCGCTTCGTGAGTGCTGCCCGGGTCGCTACGCTGGGCGTGGTCGAGCAGGGCAGCGCGAATGCGTTCGGCATCACATTTGAAGGAGAAATAGCCTGCCGAGGCAGCCAGTCGAGTCAAGTGAGCATCCAGCAGCGGAAATAGCCGGGCATCGGCATAATCCAGCAGCAAGGTTTCGATGAGTTGAAATCCGGCCTCGAGGCGAGTGGCGAAATTGGCCTTGAGCAGGCATTCGGCGAGTTCGCTGGCCGGCTCCGAGTCGGCGACGATGCCGCTGCCGACGCCGAGCGAACCGCTACCGTCGGGCGCCAGCATGAGCGTGCGGATGGGTACATTGAAACCGAAATCGCCATCCGGTTTCAGGTAGCCGATGGCGCCGGTGTAGATGCCCCGCGGACCCACTTCGAGTTCGGCGGCAATTTGCATGGCGCGCACCTTTGGCGCTCCAGTGACTGAACCGCACGGGAACAGCGCGCGAAATATTTCGCCGAGCGTCGTCGTTGACTTCGGGACGTGGGCGCTCACCGTTGATGTCATTTGCCAGACGGTCGGGTAAGCTTCGACCGTGAACAAGCTTTCGACGCGGACGCTGCCGGTCCGGGCGATGCGCCCCAGATCGTTGCGAATCAAATCGACGATCATCAAGTTCTCGGCACGGTTCTTTTCCGAGTTTTCCAGCGCCGTTCGCTGCGCCGCATCGCTCAGCGGATCGTCGCCCCGCGGTGCGGTGCCCTTCATTGGTCGGGTCGTCAGCCGCTCGCCGGCACGCTGCACGAACAGCTCCGGCGAGAGCGACAGCAAGGTTCGCTCGGGCGTTCGCACAAATGCGCCGTGCAGCACCGGCTGGGCACGCCGCAGCAGTGCGTACAAGGCCAAGGGTTCGCCGAAATGGCGGAAGGCGAGGGGAAAGGTAAAGTCGACCTGATAGCAGTCGCCGTCGGCGATATAGGCGAGTATTCGCTCGACTGCCGCGAGATAGACCGACTCATCTAGCATCGGCCGAACGTCGGCAATGCCGCATATCTTGCGCTGGGCGGGCAGCTGCGCCAGATGGGCGGCGAGCAATGCGCTGACCTGGTCACCGTCCAGATATTCCGCGCGGCGAAAAACCTGGGCAGAAAGCAGCGGTACTTTGCTGGCATATCGCGCAGCGGGGCACGCCTTCGGTTCCAGCCAGTAGCCGAGTTCGTAATCGGCAATGATGCTGACATGGCGCCCGGTGGCCGCGGCCGCCTCGATGCGCTGCAGCGCGGCATCGACGTGCCGCGCATCGTCGCACACGATGTGCTCGTCGAGATCGTGCAGCAGCAACGAGCGCGCCTGCCGGCCCGGCGTCAGGCTGTCGTCGAACAGGGCGAAGGGCAGCGCCGGATCGGCGAACAGTGCGGGAATGATGATGGCGTTGGGCATGAAGCTGAACTGCGGCTGCGGCCTGGCTCGGGAATGGATGGTGTCTGCGGGTGGCGGCCTGCAAGTGCACCACGCCGGGCAACAGCGTACCCCGGCGTGGTCAGCGCCGCTCAATTACAAAGCGGCGGCACCCGCCATGCGCTTAATCGGCGGACGGCGCACCGATCGCATACATGTCATGCTGGATCTTGTGCCGGTTCGCAATCAACTCATCGAGCGTTGGCTCATCGCGCATGGCGCGCTGAATGGCGAGTTTGGTGGCTTCATAGTTGGTGCGGTAGAGATCGTTCTGGTCGAGATTGGGGTCGGTGGCACAACGCGGATCGATCCAGATCAGGCTGATGATGCACAGATCGTTGATCCGGTCGCGCGGCAGAATGTTTTCAATGACACAGTCAAGCACTGCATCGGCAGTGGCCGATTGCACGACGCCACCGAACAGGTTCACGTAATCGCTACGCTTCATCGTCACCTTGGGCACGATCATGGTCGCCGGGCGCACCTGTTGATTGCAGGCGCGGATGGCGAACATGCTGGTATGACCGGGCGACTGGCCCATCAGGTTGGCAAATGCCTGGCCGACCGGGCCGGCGGTATTGCCGATCAGGATCTCCGGCATGGCATCGGTATATTGGCCGTCGGCCGCCAGAACGGTCGCCTCGCCTGTCTTGAATAGAAAGCTGTTGCTCATGAATAACCACCCTCAGTAAAAAAGACGAATTGTCATGCAAAGCGCGGGCCACCGCACGAAAAAGATGAAGATTTTGCATTTGACCGAGTTTGCAGGCGCGGCAGACCGGACAATGGTTCGGTATTCCTGCGGAAAGCGTGCGGGTTTTGGGACAACGGCAGTGCGGCTGCGCTGAGCGTGTGGTGAAACTGTGGCAGCAGCTGCACTGAGCGCCGGGAATGATCGGCGCGCGTCTGGCGAACCTCGCTCAAAGCGCAAAACGACCGTCGCGCCTGGTTCGAGACTGCTCGAGGCGAACCAGCAGCGGCGACAGATTCAGGCCGGTTTCGTCCTTGAGAATATTTGCCTGCTGTTTGAGTTCGTCAAGCGTGGTCTCGATGACGTCACTGGCAGCGGCGATCGCCACGACATTGCCGCTGCCGGACGGGGGCAGGGCCAGCACGCGCTGCGCGAATGCCTCATGCAGATTATCGATGCTGTTGCGATAATCGCGACGACGCGACAACAGGTTGGCCACCATCAACCCGTCAGCGCTGAGGCGGGCCCGGCAATTGAGGTAGAACGGCAAGCCGCTGAGCCTGCCGGCACGGGCGTCGGCATCGAAGCCATCGACCAGGATCAGGTCGAACGGCCCGACATCCTCCATCACATAGTCGGCACCGTCGCCGATCTTGATCGAGATGCGCAGCGGGTCGTCGGGAAGCTTGAAGTGCTGCCGCGCCGCGAATACCACCGGCTCGTCGATCTCCACCACCGTGAGGCGGGCGGCGGGACGATGACGGTAAAGAAACTTGGTCAGCGATGCCGCCCCCAGGCCGATCAGCAATACCCGCTTCGGCCAGGCCGGACGGGTTTGCAGCAGCAATGCC
>CAISUK010000488.1 GCA_903888645.1 uncultured Pseudomonadota bacterium
GGTACGACTGGAAACCTTGAGCGGGGCGACTTCTACACCCAGCGCATCCAGCAGTTCGTCATCGTCCATCTCAGCCATTGCCGGCCGCTCCTTGCGCCTGTGCTGCCTTGGCTTGCGCGCGATAGCGCGCCAGCGCAGCCACGCCTTCGGCCATGCGCTTTTCCCATGCGTCAGCGGAATTGATGTCAGGCAGGCGGCCACGCTCGTTCTTGAACTGCAAGGCGCGTTTTGCCAGCTCGCGGGCTTCGTCTTCGGGAATGCTTACCTTCTTGGCGGCAATCGCGGCCTGCACCTGGCGGAGTGATTTCTCGTCCATCGCTATTGCCAGCACCGCATAGGCGGCATCGAAGGGGTTGATGCGGTCGATCAAGTCAATGTCCAGGTCGCGCACATTGATAAACTTGCGCACCCCATCCAATAACGCCGTGCTGCCTTGCACCGTGCCGCCGTCGGCATCTGCCTGAGCCAAGGCCAACTTGGCTTGCTGCGTGATGTTCATGGCGGCAATGGCGTGCTGACGAATCGCTTCCTGATCAGTGTCACTCAACTCCGGGTAACGCTCGCGCACGATCTTGCCCATGCGTAACTGAGTCAATTCTTCAGGCAGCGTATTTTCCTTGTCGAACAGGCCGCGCTCCAGCGCGGTCTTGTCCTGCAAAAAACTGGTGACGACTTCGTTCAAGTCCTCCTTGCAGATGCGCGTGGCTTCCGGGCTTTGCGGCGTTGTCAGCCCGTTGATCTCGACGTGAATCTGGCCGGTGTCGTTGTTCACCCCGATGTTGTGGCCGCCATCCTTGTAGCCTTCCTCGCCATAATCAAAACCATCCTTCGGGCCATTGTTCTTGGGGGTGAACTCATAGCGCGGGGCCAGCACCTGTTCCATCAGCAGGCTGGCGGAAATCGCCTTGAGCATGTCGTTCACAGCCTCGGCCACGGCGGCCTGGTCGGCTGCTGGCTCGGCAATCAGATTGGTGAAGCGCGCCCGTTCCTTGCCCTCGGCATCACGGGTGGCTCGGCCAATGATCTGTACTATTTCGGTCAGGCTGCTACGATAACCAATGGTCAGCGCATGTTCGCACCAGATCCAGTCAAAGCCTTCTTTCGCCATACCCAGAGCGATGATGACGTCCACGTGGTCGCGGTTGTTCTTCTGCGCCGGGTCCTTCAGGGCAGCCAACACACTGGAACGCATAGCCAGGTCGGTGTCATCTACGAGGTCCGCCACCTTCAGAATTCGGCCTTCCTTGGTTTGTATCTGGTGGAAGCCGGTGGCCGGATCAATGCCCTTCCAATCACCCAACGAGTTCATGATCTCGTTTACTTCGCGCTCCTTGTCTTTCAGGCTTTCACGGGCGTTGACATTGGGAATGTGGACGATGGTCTTCAGTACCGGGTCCAGCACCTTGGCGACGGCGTCGACGTAACGACCCGTGTAGAAGAAGTAGCCGATGTCCAGCGACTTGAGCCAGTTGTAGCCATTGAGCTGCTCGTAGTAGGTGTAAGTGACCGTCTCGAATCGCGCCTCATCTGCCGGGGCCAGCACTGCCACGCTGTCGCCTCGGAAGTACGAGCCGGTCATGGCCACCATATGCACCTTGTCACGGGCGATGAACGCACCCAACTGATTCCCCAGTACGTTGTCCGGGTTGATGGAGACATGATGGAACTCGTCGACGGCAATCAAGCGGTCATCGAAAGCCTGGACACCCAACTCTTCGACCGCGAAGCGGAAAGTGGCATGGGTGCAGACCAGCGTCTTGTCGGTGCTTTCCAGAAACTTGCGCACCGCGTCTACCTTGGATTTGGCCACGCGTGGCTCGTCTATACCTGGGGCGTTGCACAGGTTCCACTGTGGAGCCACCTGCCAATCCCAATAGAAGCCGAACTGACTTAGGGGCTCATCGGCAAAGCTGCCGCCAATGGAACGCTCAGGCACCACGACGATGGCCTGTCGCAGACCCTGGTTATTGAGCTTGTCCAGTGCAATGAACATGAGCGCACGGGACTTGCCCGATGAAGGTGGTGATTTGATCAGCAGGTATTGTTCGCCGCGCTTGGCGTAAGCGCGCTCCTGCATCGCGCGCATGCCCAGCGCGTTGGCCTTGCTGGAAGCTCCAGTGCGCGCCGTCGTGATGGACACTGACGGCACGGTGTAGGCGTTGGTCGGATTGCCGGTTTGCTCGCTCACGCTCTCTTCCCCCTTGTTGCTTTCGTGGTGGGCTTGGCCTTGGCCGCCGCCGTCATCTTCGTATAAAGCTCGAACAGTTTTTCCAGCCGCTCGGTGTCGTTCTTGAAACGGCGGCCGATGTAGATGCGCTCCAGCACTTCGTCGTTGCGCTCGTGGGCATGGCGAAGATTCTCCGGCATGTTCTCCGGGTCGTACAGGTCGGCGATGGTGGCGGGGAAATGCGCTTCGCGCGCCAGCAGGATGTTTTCGGCGCAGGCGGTCAGGTCGGCTTTGTTCTGCTCGGTGAGTAGTGGCACGGGGAAGGTGTTCCAGCCGAGGGTGTTGGAGTACGAAAAACGCATTTCCAGTCGAACGCAGACTGTGCCAATCCAGACCCAGTGCAGGCGCGAGGCGATGAGCGCCATGTTCCAGAGGGGAGCGTCGTAGAGGGCGAAGTTTCGGTCGCCGATGATCGTATCTCTATCTTCCAACCCAATCGGTAGATATTCGCGGTTTTCCGAACTGACGCGGGCAACAACCAGCGAATACCTTTTTGCGACGGATTGAATTTGCCGGAAACGATGCGGAAAGGCCGCTGCAGGTCGTGTTTCAGCCGCCTTGCTCTCGGCACGCATCTTGGCCACAGCGCCAATGCGACGCTTCAATTCAGGGATGGCCTCCGCATCTGCGCACTCTCCATCTTCCAACCACAAACAGTAACGTTGCTCACCTCGAATGAACTCTTGGGCACCAAGAAACCGCTTTATGAAACGATCGGCATGTGGCGACTCCCGCAGCAACATCTCGCGTTCATCAGGCGAAAGAAACAGGTTGCCCCCATCTGTTGGTTTGTTTCCCCACTCCATTAAGCCCCGACCATCGTTTGGCTGGGAGATTGGTGAAACAATGACATCAAGCCCACTGACAAGATAGGCGTTGATGAAATCCGCCTGCTTTTCAAGTGTGGTGCCATCGTCAGTAACTGAAAATAAACGGCGCGCCTTCCCCGTTTGACTGGTAATGCCAACAATCACAACGGTTACACCTGCATTGTGACTAGCAAGGTTGGCCCACTTGAACGACGTGTGCGCGAATGCGATCTGCTGACCGTTGGCAAAAATCAACGGCCAGAGAATCGGCACCTGTGAACCCTGACAAATGGAATTGGTGGACACGAACGCGGCGGCGGCTTGGGTCTTGGTGCCGTAATCGGCGGCCTTCATGAACCAGCCCGCCACATAGTCCAGTGACTTCCAGTTCTTGGTGCGGTTGGCGAAGATGGCTTGCAAATCCGCCTTCTGTTCGTCCGTCTGCCAAGTAGAACCCAAATACGGCGGATTGCCACAGATATAGGTTTCGCCGCCTTCGTTTGCGAAGTCAATCTCTGTCTGATTCAGCGGTGTGCGAAACAAATCATCCGCCACCAGCTTCACGCCCGTCCCCGTTGGTGGGCAGGTGCTCAACCAATCCAGCCGCAGCGCATTGCCGCAAACAATCCAGTTCTGCGCATCCAGCGGCAAAAACTCTGCCAGCGCGTCCTTCTGCCCGCGATACAGCACGTCGCACTGAAACTCGGCAATGATGAGCGCCAGGCGGGCAATCTCCGCCGGGAAGTCGCGCAACTCGATGCCCCGAAAGTTGGTCAGCGGTATCTCGCTGCCTAAGTGCGGCTCACCACGGCGGCGGTTGATTTCCGCCTCGATCTCGCGCATCTGCTTGTAGGCGATAACCAGGAAATTGCCGGACCCGCATGCCGGGTCGAACACGCGGATGCGCGCCATGCGCTTGCGCAGGTTAAGCAGCTTACGTTCGTTGTCACCGGCTTCGGCCAACTGCGCGCGCAGATCGTCCAGGAACAAGGGGTTCAACACCTTGAGGATGTTGGGCACGCTGGTGTAGTGCATGCCCAGTGCGCCGCGCTCTTCGTCATCGGCCACGGCCTGGATCATGCTGCCGAAGATGTCTGGGTTGATCTGTTTCCAAGTCAGGCCACCGGTATGCAGCAGGTAGGTACGCGCCATGCGTGTGAAGCGCGGCACGCCGGTACTGCCGGAGAACAGGCCGCCGTTCACATAGGGGAAACCATTGGCCCAGTTCGGCAAACGAGGCTGGGCATTGGCGCGCTCAGCAACCTTGATGTTCATGGCGCGAAAGATAGCCTCCAGCACCTCATGGGTGTTGGCGCCGTCGCGTTCGCTCATCTGCTCCACGGTCTGTGTGAACAGGCCGGTGCCGTTAAAGATGTCGGTGTCTTCGGCAAAGAAACAGAACACCAGCCGGGCCATGAAGTGATTCATGTCAGCGCGGCGCTCGTCCTTCGTCCAGTCCGGGTTCTCGCGCAGCAGTTCGACGTACAACTTATTCAGCCGCCCGGTGGCGCGCACGTCGACAGGGTTGTCCTTGATCTCCTTGATGGTGGAGATGCCGGCCAGATCTTCGGCCTCCAGCGTCTGCCCATCGGTGGCGAGGATGAACTTGGCCTTGGCTTTTGTAGTGGCCGGGCTGGCGCGCAACGCTTTGAGGGTTTCACCCACGGAGCCGGCCTCGCTTACGGCGATATGGATGTTGCTGCGCTGGAGCACGCCACCAGGCACATCCGAAGCATTGTTGTTGCCAGTACGCAGGCGCCTGAGTGCCGTGTCCTTATTGCCGAAAGCGGCCAGGAAACAGAACGGAAACTCAACCGCGTCGAAAGGCTGGAGGGCCAGGTCCGATATGGCTTCTTCGATTTCTACTGCATTCATGGGGAGACCGTATTTCCGCTTTGGGTCGGTAGTATGAACGACGATGGTTGCGAGCTGATGTTCGAGCGGCTAGCCTAACTACGGTCAGCAATAAGCTATGTTACTAACATTCCCCCTTAGACAGGCCAATGGCAGCAATAGCCGACTTTTTGGTCGCGTCCAACGCGACGTACAGTTTCCGCCCAAAGCAGCAGAGGCCGGAAAGCTTCGAGCTTGACTGACCGGGCGGCCGCGCCTACCGTAATGGCACAATGGAACCATCCTACATCCGCACAAGCAGCATCGAAGAGGCCGAGGCTTATCGCAACCAGCGCGGCGAGTGGACGGTCGCCAGCCTGCAACAGTCGATCGGTTGGACGCAGAAGCCAATCACGATCGACTACGCCGGTCGAACCTTTCTGTTGTTGCCGGAGGACGAGCAGAACCTTCCCGCCATAGCAACGCTAGGCGAATACGCTGTGTGCCGGCGAGCAATCCTAGAATTGGCGAGCTCGCTCGCCTGGTCAAGTGGTGGATCGGTGGCCGTTGAGAGCTGGTCGGGCGGAAGTCAGATCTACCGCACCAGCAAACTGCCGATCGGCGGGCAGGTGACCGCTCAGTTTTTCCACATCGACTATCTGCCTAACCCCACGGACCCGACTCACCGACTGGCCCTCGCTCTGTTTCACGAGGGCTCTACGTTGATTCACTTGCATGTGGCGTACAGCTTTCTTAGCTTCTACAAGATAGTCAACTTGGTGAACGGACCACACGGGTCGGCACAGACGGGATGGATCAACGCGCGCGTCCAGGCGATGAAGCATCATCGGGTGAAAGAGCGGCTCGCCGAACTTCAGAAAGCCGGCGAAGACATTGGCAAGTACATCTACCAATCTTGCCGATGTGCCATCGCACACGCAGGAGATCCGCGGAACCCGGTTATAGATCCGCACAACATGGACGACGAGCGCCGCTTGCGCTCAGATCTGCCCATCATCATCACGCTGGCCGAAGTCGCGATCGAGGAAATGGGAATCAAGACCTCGCAAAGCGTTTATCGGGAGCACCGCTATGAACTTAGTGGGTTCGAGCAATTCATCACGCCAGAATTCGTACAAGTGCTCAAATCGGGCGGAACGCCAACCACTGGTGATATTGAGCTTCCAGAGCGAATCAGCCTCCGGATGTGGGGGCATGCTACGTACCCACCTTTGGAGGACATGATCCCCATTTCCGCAGAAGTCGAAGACGGTGTGATGGCGATCAAGTGCATGCTCAGGGAGGAAGGCTACTACGCGTACGTGGTGCTCGACTTTCCGAACTACCGGCTGACGGCGAAGGTTCAAGGAGAAGAGGGACTCAAGGACGACGGATCAGCCGAGTTCGTCGAGACGACGCTGGAGATTGATCGGTTCTTCTGGGACTGGAACGGCAACGGCTGCTTGGAGGTGTGGGGAGAAGGTACAGAATGCCTCGGCCGCTGCGAGGCGTTCTTGCCGGTCAACGTCATCATGGATCACAAGGCACACGAGGAGCGGGTTGCCGCGCTAAAGACCGAGATCGCTAAGCGCCCCCGGCGTATTCAACCGCCCACGACCGCTGCTTGAGCGTGGTAACCGCGAGCGCTACCCAGGATGTCAGGGGGCAAAGTTTGATGCCGCAACGAGCGATTCCCGTGCTTTACGTGTGCCTCAAATCGAATGCCTGCTCTGGGTCGGGAGTTTGCGTTAGCCAGATCGAAAGTGTCGCCGGATAGCAGATTCTGGTGAGTGGCGGGTTTAGGATCGGATAGCTGCCATCGCACATGGATACGTCATCAGGCCGCTTAGGGCACAAAGTGTGAGTTCGTCAGATCAGGAAGCTGACGTTCAGCGGCCAGAAGCCTCCACGCTCAGCAGACCGACACATTGCTGACGTCCTTCCGGATGAAACCCAACGGCCGTTCAGGCCGATGTGTTGCCCTTAAGTAGCCTTGGCGAGATGCTTGCTCGATCAGATACCAGCAAGCTTTTGAGCAAGCTTCGATGCTTGCAGGTGCGTATAGCGCTTAAGCATCTGCAAAGTTTTATGGCCTGAAACAGCCGCGAGTTCCAATACATTAAAATCACCGCGCTCGGCCAGTCGAGAAATCGCCTCATGCCGAAGATCGTGGAATGTGTAATCCTTGACCTTGGCTCGCTCACAGGCATACCCGAAGGCGTGATAAAGCGTCATCCGTTCGACAGGTAAAACAACCCCGCTTTTGCTCCGAGGCAGTGATTCAAGAACCGTAAGTGCCACAGGAGACAAAGGCACGGCCCGAGGTTCCTCGTTCTTGATCTTATCCGGATCATCCAGCATTGCGATCTTGTTCTTCTTATCGATCTGCTTCCAGGTCATAGACAACAACTCGCCCTGGCGCATGGCAGTTTCGACCGCCAACTGAACGGCAGGCCAAAGCCAAGGGTTCCGAGACTTCATACATTCACCCTCAAATGCCTTCCATTCGTCAGGGGATAGCCTGCGGTCTCTACCCTTCCCTTCTGAAGGTTTACGGATCTTTTCAACTGGATTTCCTCTCGGCAGAGCAATGCCTTTCTCGCTCTGAGCAAAGCCAAGAAGCTTACTGAGCATGTACAGTTCTTTACGGACGGTGCTCTCTTTTACCGGCGGCCGATCATCATTCCCCTTTAACCTGTCATCGCGATACTTGGCAACAAGCTTCTGATCGATGGCCGTCAAACTGTAAGCACCCAAAGCTTCATCAAGACGATCAAGCTGGAAGCGCCACGCCTCCTTTCCATCCTCCCTGACTCGGTAATGATGGGGAGCGAACTCGGTCTTGAAATCCTTAATCAGGTCTCCGAGAGTTGTCCGTTCGGCCACACTGGTACTGGTAAATAGCCCTCGGCGCATATCGGTCTCAACCGATTGCGCCCAAGCTTGAGCCTCAGTCTTGGTCGGGAAGGTATGGCTCTCGTCCGGATATCCCTTCCGACGGATGATCGCCTGCCAGTACCCGCTTGCACGCTGCCGAATCGATGCCATTTCCACCCTCAAGTGTGACCAAAGTGTGACCGTAATCCATTTTAGCCACATGATAACGCCCTGAATACCCCTTGTTTAGTGGGTTTCGGCGAGATAAAATCTCTCGCCTGGAAAGCGTGTTTAGGATAATATCCTAACGAGGGTTCGAATCCCTCCCTCTCCGCCAAGAAACTCACCAAGAACCCGCACAGCACAAGGCTCTGCGGGTTTTTCATTTTATATATTTGGTATATTCCAGGCTTTCGCTAGCTGTGCGTATCCTGTGGATAACCACCATTTTTTGTTCCCAAGTGTTCCCGAATTGTTCCCGAAAATCCCGTCCTATCCCACCCCGCCTGTTCCCAAACTGTTCCGACCAAGGGGCAAAGCACCACCCTACTTGGCTATCAGGATTCCGCAGCTCACATGCAATTCCATTAGCCGACGCTGTACTCTCGCAATCGATGGCTCTGTTCCATGAAAAGCAGAACCGCAGCCAAGCGTCCTTCGCGACCAGTGGCCAAGTTAAGGTCGCCGCCACAAACCCCATTCATCCAAGACTGCAACATCCGGTCCCTCCTCTGGCCCCAAATCCACCTTTGTCCAGATAAGTTGGATTTCGACAGGGTGATCTGTGAGAATGTCGGCCCCCACTCCCAGGCGTCCTCATGGCCGAAACGATCTCCAAGTCCATAGCAGAGGCCGTTGCCACCACCAAAGCTCTGACCGATGCTGATCAATTCAGACCAGGCAGTATGAAATGAATGCGCATCCTGTCCGTAAAGTAGTGGGAGATGTCGACTACCCCCTGGGTAAGAACACCATGACTCTGTACTCAGGAACGACCTGCCCATTTAGTCATCACTGCCGTTTCGTCTTGTTCGAGAAGCAGATGGACTTCCAGTTGATCGACGTCGATCTACTCACCAACTCGGAAGAGAACTCCATCGTCAATCCGTACAACAGTGTGCCTGTCTTGGTTTACAGTGGTCTCGTGCTCCACGACGCCAATATCATCGGCGAATATCTGGACGAGCGCTTCCCTCATCCGCAACTGATGCCGCCAGATCTGCAGTCTAGGGCGCGCGTACGCCAGATGCTGTTTACGATGAATCAAGAGATGTTTAGCCATATCGATGCGCTGGAAAAGAGCACCAAAGCGGCGGATAAGGCGCGGGCTACCATTCGCGATCGCCTGACCCATCTGTCCGGGATTTTCAGCAAACAGAAATACATGCTGGGCGCAGAGTTTTCCATGCTCGACGTCGCACTTGCGCCGCTGCTGTGGCGACTTGATCACTATGGAATCGATCTGCAGAAATCCGCGGCGCCGTTGATGAAATACGCCAACAGGGTATTTTCCCACCAGGGCTTCATCGACGCACTAACACCTGCCGAAAAGCTCATGCGGCGCTGACTCGCGTGCCAGAAGATATAAGGCGGTACGGAGCGGGTAGTACCTTTGGAAGGCAATTGCCGCATAGTTCTACGAAATTGACTGAAAGGAAATGGCAGTGACCGTGACCAAGGCAGAGCTTGCCGATCTATTGTTCGAAAAGGTTGGTCTGAACAAGCGTGAGGCCAAAGATATGGTCGAAGCGTTCTTCGAAGAAATATGTTTGGCCCTTGAAAGTGGCGACGGAGCAAAACTCTCCGGCTTTGGCAACTTTGACTTACGGCAGAAACCGCAACGTCCCGGCCGCAACCCCAAGACCGGCGAACCCATTCCGATAACAGCTCGTCGGGTGGTTACCTTTCACGCCAGCGCCAAGCTGAAGGCCGCTGTGGGAAGTACTGCTCGACAGTAGCCATACATCCCCTCCCTCCTTCTCCAGCACCGCAATCCACAGTTTTCCAAGTACCCACATGCCTTCTGACGAATCCATTTACTGCTACCACTGTCGCAGATATCACCCTCGCGAGGAAATGCGCCGAATCGAAACCAAGGGTAGCAAGAAGTGGCGTTGCATTAATTCCATTGAGGCTACCAAGAAAAGCACCACACAGCGCGACGCATTTGGCAAGTCTGTCACCGCCATCAACAAGTCAGATAGTCAGGCGCGGATCAAATCGAGGGTCAACGCTGAGCGATTGGTCGCAGGGAGATAAGCCCAGCTGTGAGTGACACCACTTTCGGCATACTGAGGCAACTGGCCGAATCCGCTGAGCCTCTGGCCTACCGTCTCGCCGCGTATTTCATGATGAGCTTGCTGGACGATCCGGCAATGCTGGCCTTGGCGTTCTGCTGAGTCAACAAGTCAGTGCGTTGGTTCTTCGTCCCACAGAGAGCATTGCGTGACATTCAGCGCCCAAGCCGTGTCATGATTCAGCTGTCAATTTCTCTCCTAACGAATTAGTCTTACTGTGTTAAGTATTCCCAACTAATGCCGACATAGTTGTCATTACGGCGACCGCTTGGGAGGCTGAAATGGAGAGAAGCGAGGAATTTATCCGGTATATCGATCACATTGGTGCTGTGGTGGGAAGGGCGGAACGACGGGAGTTGCTGAAGGGGTACTGCCAAGGGCTGATGCTGCCGCTCAAGCGCAAGAGCGTGGAGCCGTTGGCGGCGAGCATTGATCCGTTGCATGTGTCCTCGATGCATCAGTCGTTGAATCACTTTGTCGCGCAATCGCCATGGTCCGATGACGCGGTGCAGACACAGGTGAATGCATGGGTGTTGCCGCGCATGAAGTTGTCGGAGAATGGTCCCGTGTTCTGGATCGCAGACGATAGCGGGATGCCCAAACAGGGGACGCACTCGGTGGGCGTGGCGAGGCAGTATTGCGGACAACTGGGCAAGACGGACAACTGTCAGGTGGCCGTGACCTTGTCGATTGCCACCGCGAAGGCCAGTCTTCCGGTGAAGTATCGGCTCTACCTCCCGGAATCCTGGGCAAGCGACCCGGTGCGGCGCAAGGAGGCCGGGGTTCCGGAAGATGTGGTCTTTGCCACCAAACCGGAAATCTCGTTGGCGCAGATGAATGCGGCGAAGGAGGCGGGGCTGCCCGGTGACATCGTCCTGGCCGATGCGGGCTATGGCGACGACACGGCCTACCGCGACGGGATCACCGGCTTGGGCATGCGCTACGCGGTGGGGATCAAGACGGGAACCAAGATTTGGACGCAGGACACTGCCCCGTTGCCCGCCAAGCCGTGGAGCGGAAAGGGCCGCAAACCCACACTTCTTCGGCGCGGGCCGGAGAACCAACCGGTCACGGTCAAGGAACTGGCCCTGTCGTTGCCCGCGTCGGCCTGGCGCAAGACCACCTGGCGGGAGGGAACCAACACCGCCTTGTCCTCGCGATTCGCCGCTGTGCGTGTGCGCGCTGCTCATGGCGACACGAAAACGACGGCGTTGCGCTCGGAAGAATGGCTGCTCATCGAATGGCCCAAGGGCGAACCCGAGCCAACCAAGTACTTCCTGTCCACACTCGCCGCGACGACGACCCGGAAGGAACTGGTGAATATCGTCAAGATGCGGTGGCGCATCGAGCGGGACTATCAGGAACTCAAGCAGGAGTTCGGTCTGGACAACTTCGAGGGGCGCAACTGGCGCGGCTTTCATCACCACGCCACGCTGTGTATCGCGGCGTTCGGGTTTCTGGTCGGTGAGCGTCTGGCACATGGCGGTCCGACTAAAAAAAACCTTGCCGTCCGCGAAAAACTTGCCCTACCCGAAGGTTACACCCCGCGGGGCGCCGGTCCGACCGCAACGTCACGTCGCAGATTCGATCACGACCCTGCGTTGGGAGATCGCCCACGAACTCGCTCGACAGCTAACCTGCTGCCCCTGCTGCGGGCGAGCTCCCCGGATACATCGACGTGTTTGACACAGTAAGATTAGCCATGCCGTCTCACCTCGCCGCGCTCAGCGACAAAGCTCACCTTGAACAGGCCAAGAATGGTTCTGATGAAGCCGCCCTCCTTCTCTCACACCGCTTTTTCGGCAAGGTCACACCTGCCGTCCGTGATGCGTGGCCGTCCTTGCGCCACACCAAGCACATCAGCGTCCATGCCGCTCGCCGGATTCTTGCGCAGGCTGAGGCTCTCGCCGCGTCGGCCGATCCTGGTGGCTCGTGAGCTACCGCAAGCATGGGCCGCCGTAACCACTACTACGTCTATGTGATCGAACTGTCGAAAGAAGTTCTCAACGAAGGACGTTTCAAGAAATGTAATCCCGGTTACGTCCCAGGCAAGCCGTGCGTATACGTCGGCATGACTGGCTTGGATCCCGACGTGCGCTTCGACAAACACAAGGCAGGCATTCAGTCCAATCGATACGCACAACAATATGGGTTGCACCTATTGCCTGAAATCTACAAGGCTTATCACCCGATGTCCTACGATGCTGCGCGCGACATGGAGGTAGAGTTGGCGATTGACCTGCGTGAAGGTGGGTATGGGGTTTGGCAGGCGTGAATTTGTGATGGCCAATTCAGGGGCCAACAGATGGTAATTCTGATTCCGGATAGCTGCCGGTGGCGACTGAGTACTCTGTGCCCTCAACGGCCATAGGCATTCAGCATTAGCAATGGCTGCTCTAGTTCCAGTACCTGCCGTAAGTCGATGCTAGGAATTCAAGGGTGCAGCCTCCTCTGGCATCCTCTTGCGTCGCAAGCTGCCGGGTGGATAGCCGAACTTGTTCTTGAACGCGATGGTGAAGTGATTGACGTGAGAGTAGCCCAATCGCTCGGACAGCTTCTTGATCGGGAGAGCGCTTTCCACGAGCGCCACATGCGCTTCGGTGAGTCGATGGTGGGTAACAAAGGAATAGATTGATTGGCCATATTCCCGCGAGAATTCTCGATTGAGCCAGTTGCCGGAGACGCCGAAATCCGCCGCCAGTTCGTTCAGCGGCGGTAGCCGGCCCTGCAATTCCATCAATTGGGCGTGAAGCTCGCGTATTTTCCCTTGGGCTTTGTTGGCCGGCACTTCCTCGGCTTCCGTTACGCCGAGGTGGGTAGCCAGCCCACACAAATACTCAAGCGCTTTCGACTGCGCAAATAGCAGTTTCAGCGGCCCGCGCAGTGTGGTCGAAACGCTCGCTCGCAAGACCGCCGATATCGCCAGCGGTATCGGCATCACCTTGACCACGGGTGGCGCGTCCAGCCCTAGTCGCGCGATCAGTTGCCCGGCCATGCCATCGCCCATCAGGCGGGCGAGCGAACTGCCCGCAATGCATAGCGATGTCATCTCGCTATTCGATGACGAATCGACCAACGCCGTCATTGCCAACCGGTCGGCATAGCGAAAGAAATCAAAGCCGGGCTTGTAAATCAGTTCCGCTTGAGGATAAGACTCCCGGTGGCAGATCACGCCGCCCTGCACCGTTTGTGTGGCCAGCGTTGTCTCCTCGAAATCGGAACGAAACTCGCCCAAGGGAACGAGTTTTCCGGACGAGCCGGGATGGAAGCGATGCACGCCACGAAAAAAAGACATTCCGTTCGCCAGCGGCAAGTACTCAAACCAGCCATGTCCCATGTCGGGCGGAAACGGAAAATCATTTCGTGATAAGTGGTCAGTGGTGACGAGCGATTCGGATCCCGCTGGATCGATCAGCCAGCGAGCGTAGAGGTCGGGATGACGAGAGGTCAGCATGGCGCGATTGTAGTCAGTCAAGAATGCAAAGAGGAATGCAAAGAGCGGTGCGCGAAAGCAATTCGTAGACGCCGAAGAAATTTAGTGTTTTTCCCGTAGAACAAAGCCACACAGGCCGCGGGGTAGCACAGAAAATTGTCGGGCTCACTTTCAGCCCGACGACTTCCATCATGCGCAATTATTTCATCGTTCCAGGTCTGTACCTAAGCGTACTTGTCGGCTCATCCGCGCAAGCGCAAACGCCGCCCGATGCCGGTGCTTTGCGTCAGCAAATCGAACAAGGCCGAGAACCCGCATTGCCGCGCAAGGCGCTCCCCGCCAAACCGGCCGAACCCGTCGCGATGCCAGCGCAGACGGGTGTCATCGTTACCGTCAAATCGTTCCGCTTCGCCGGCAACACGCTCCTCACCGCGGAACAACTCGCACCGGTCATCACCGCATACCTCAATCGCCCGCTCGATTACACCCAACTCCAGGCCGCAGTGGCCGCCATTGCCAACGCCTACCGTGAGGCCGGCTGGATTGTGCGCGCCTACCTGCCGCAGCAGGACATCACGAATGGCATTGTTAC
>CAISUK010000489.1 GCA_903888645.1 uncultured Pseudomonadota bacterium
AGCGGCCAACTTTATGGTTGCTTTTCGATATTGACGATGACTGAAACCGCGACTGGGTCGCGGCTTCGGTCGGAGCAATCCCTGTGGAAAACGCTGGCGCTACATGCCCCGGAATTCGTTGAACCGGGGGTTATCAATTCCCAAGCGGAATACCTGGTTTTCGGTCATGCCTACGGATATGACAATGCCGGAGAGAGCATGGTTGTTCGTTGAGCGTCGCCAGGAACGAAGCTTGTGGCTTCAGGCATGGTGATGGGTCCCGCCCGGCACTTGACGGGATCATTCACTGTGCTCATGGGTGGCATGCCGGCAACCAAGATGACCAGCATGTCATTGCAGAATTCGACCAATTGTCCCGGCTGCCGCATCGCGCCCAGCCAGGTCAAGGTCTTATTGCTGGCACCGTAGGAACCAAAGAATTCCGGGCGCATGGGTAACCGGCATACCAACACTTGTTTGGCGCCAGAGGGAGTCGGCCAGTTCAGTACTGACTATGAAGTGTGAGGTGACTTATTTCGGCGTCGAGCAGATGTTAACTTTCCCGATTACAAGGCCATTTACAGGACTTGAAAGCTTACGTGAATCTGAAGCTTTCCAGCGACCGTGCAATCTCGGTCGTGCAGGCATTGGTCAAAGTGGGAATCGACTCCAGGCGTTTGGCTCCCGCAGGGGTTGGCCAGTACTGCCCTGTCTCCACCAACCGAAGTGACGCTGGCAAGGCGAAGAACCGCAGAGTTGAATTGGTAGATCGGCTGTAAACCGACATTTTTCGATTCCGAGCAAGATTCGAAGATATATCGTGATATCGCTATCAACTTAGGTCGATCACCTCTATGTCTCAAGACAACGAGAGCGAACTCGCTCCGCACCCGCATCAGTTGAGGCTATGGGGCACACCCGGAGGTCTGAGTTTTCCATCGCTTTGCCCGAACTGTGGCGCCTCAGCAATGCAGCGCATAACGTATTCCAAGGTATTTCGGCGTGTGTTGGACTCGGATACACCCAACAGTTACGTCGTTACCTCGGTTTCCGTGCCATTCTGCGACCCGTGTACTGCCCAGCACCGCGCTGAGACGCCAACGCCCAGTATATGGATCACCTTGTTGTCTAGTTTTGGTGGCGGTGGGGATATGATCGGCGCGGTCGTACTAGGCATTGCTGCTGCATTCACCGGGTACCACGCGATCGCCGAACTGTTGCACCTCAGGCTGTTGAACTTCGTCCTGTTATCGGTGTTGACACTGGTCATTGGACTCTTCGTTCGGGCCCAATACAAGTTTGCCTGGCAAGATACCGAGTACCTGCGCGTTCCACCGCAGAGCCGCGTGACCCTGGCCTTCGACTTTAGTGACAGCACCGGCGGCGCCTTCGAATCGGTGTTAGCGGCGTCATGACAGCGGCACTCGTCGGCGTTCACACTTGGCGGCGGATTTTCTGGACGGCGGATAGGTTTGACGGGTAGACGAAACAGGGGCCATGACGGCCCCTGATTGGTTCAGC
>CAISUK010000490.1 GCA_903888645.1 uncultured Pseudomonadota bacterium
AACAGTTAATCCCCCCCTCATCGAAGCCGAGGCGACACCCGAGGCGGCCACTGCCCCGATTCCGCTTTATCACCTCGGCATAATGCCGAGCTCTCTTCCGCTCATCGCCCTGATTGCTCGCATCAAACGCCGGCGAAAAGGCGGTAAACGCCACGCCGCTTTGCGCCTGCGCGACCAGCTGCAGTGTCTGGCTAACCGGCGGTGGGCACGGCGTGCCAAGGGACAGCGCCGTCCGTCTGCTAACCAGGCGGTCGCTATCATCGATACTATTCGTGAGGCACTGGATCACGTGCAGGGGCGGCACAAGGTTAGGTGTTTGAGCCTTGGCGAAATACTGGCGGTTGCACGAGAGGCGGCCGAATCCGGCATCAGCAGCTGCGATGGCGGCCGAGTCACGGCTTCAAGCTATGGCCACCCGTGGACGACGACGGAGGCGCTGGCACGGCGGCTGCCGACAGGCGAGATCGAGGTGACCATCGACCGTGTTGCGTCCAGTCGATTCGTTGCGCAAGCGCGGCACTTGATTTCGCTGCGCACCAGCGAGCTGCTTGACGGTGACGTTGTTGCCGTCGACTGCGGTGATTTCTGGCGGCACTACCGCGCTGATGGCGCGCAATCCTGCGTGAGCGTCCCGATGCCCAGCGACCTCGCTAAGTTTGGGCGCCGAGAGCACGGTACGGACTTGGCTGCGTGTGCGGCCGAAATCGCACGCAAACGGGCCGTCTCCGCAGAACGGCAGTCACATCAGCGCGCGATCGCCAAGGAAGAACGCCGAGCTAAGCTCTTCGCTCGGCTGTCGCATGCGGGTCTAGTCGATTTTCGCCTGATGCGGCAGGTCGGTGCCTGCGAGGCGGGTATCGCGGCCTGGGCGGCAGGGCATGGGAAGACCCTCCAGGACCGAGTCTCATTGGCCGAGATCGCACGAGATCAGCCAATGTGGGCTCTGCGAGCGGCCAGAGCCATCATCGCGATACAAGCCCAGTCGCCACAAAAACAGGTTGTGTGCCCGGGCAAGGAGGAATTGCAGGCAGCGCAACAGATCGTGGGCAGCACTCTGCCCCCGAACGGAGGGGAGGAACCGGCGTGAAACAGATGACGCGGAAAGAAGTCCACCGTACGGCGAGTGCGTTCATTCGCCATCTCCATCTTCCGCGGCAGGTGGACGGCATCGCCGTGCTCATTGCTGACTACGCCGACGACGCTGCGATACGTATCCTCAAGCCGGATAACCCTGGCATGACCCTGCGCGACCAGCGCGCTCTCAACCAGGCGCTAGCGCGCATAATGCGCCGTAGTGGCGCCACTGTGAGTTTCGTTCCGGTAGACGCTGCAGCCTACCTGGGCTGGTTGTCCGCTCACGGCTTATCCAACAACGCCGGCAATCGTGCCCAGTACGTCTCCTGGCTCACGTGCCCCGAGCCGCGATTCCGTCCGCAGAACGAAAATGCCCACACCTTTAGTAATGATGAATCGGATACCTCGCACTGATCCTGAAAGCGTTCCTCGATCCAGCAAACACTCAAAGTCCTAAGCACCGCACCCACCATCATTCCAAACTCTATCGTAACAAGCGACTATGAAGACCTACAATAAATCCACCCACATTTCCAGCAACGTCCGCAACTTGCTACTCTTGCTGGACGTCTGGCAGCAGCAGTACGTCGAGGCTATGGGCATTCCACCCGATGGCCCAAACCGAGACAATCCTGATTTCTATCACCAACTTTCCGCATTGCTTTGGGAGCACATCGACAATCCCGATAATGAACGCGAGTTAGCAGATCTGCAGTCGCTCAACGTGACTTGGGACGCCGGCTCCAAGATGCTTGCCGAATTCGAAAAGGAA
>CAISUK010000491.1 GCA_903888645.1 uncultured Pseudomonadota bacterium
GTTTCCCTGTTGGGATGAACCCGTCTTCCGCGCCAGCTTCAAGCTGTCGGGCGATTTTCCGGCAGGCTTCAAGGCCTTTTCGAATACGCCAATCGAACATGGCGAGATTCTCGATGACGGCAGAAGTCGGGTCGCGTTCTCGGCCACACCGAAGATGGCCAGCTATCTGGTGGTCTTGGTGGCCGGCGACTTAGAGCGACTCAGCGGTACCCAGGACAGCGTCGAGATCGGCGTCGTCAGCACCGCAGGGAAGCGCGATACCGGCACTTATGCGCTTAACATATCCAGGGATTTGCTGCATTACTACAATGATTATTTTGGCATTCGCTATCCGTTGCCGAAGCTCGATCAGATTGCGATTCCAGGTGGATTCGATGGCGCCATGGAAAACTGGGGCGGAATCGTTTATACGGAGCGCTTTGCCCTTTTCGATCCGCGCAAGAGTGCTGACTCTACCCGGCAGGATGTCTTCGGCACCGTTGCCCACGAAATGGCCCACATGTGGTTTGGCGATCTTGTCACCATGGCCTGGTGGGACAACTTGTGGTTGAACGAAGGTTTTGCTTCATGGATTTCCACCAAGGTCACGGATCGCTTCAACCCGGATTGGGACGTCTGGCTGCACGCCAACAGCGAGAGCGAAGCGGCGATGAAGCTCGACGCGCGCAAGACTACGCACCCCATCCAGCAGTCGATCGCCAATGAGACCGAGGCTAGTGACGCCTTCGACGAGATTACGTACAAGAAGGGCCAGGCCGTGCTGCGCATGCTGGAATCCTACCTGGGCGAAGAACGCTTCCGTGCCGGCATCCGCGCCTACATGAATCAGCATCAGTATTCGAGTACGACGACTGCGGATCTATGGAACGCACTGGACAAAGCGTCCGGAAAACCGGTGACAAAGATCGCCAGGGACTGGACGACGCAGCCGGGTTTTCCGGTGGTCAAGGTTGATGCCGTCTGTCGAGAGGGGCGGCGCAAGATTACATTGAGCCAGCAGCAATTCTCCGTTGACGAAGAAGGCCAGGCGGAGCGGCTCTGGAATATTCCGATTGGCATCGGCATTCTCGGTGGCCAGGTCGAATACACGCTGCTGCAAGATCGGGCCATGACGCTGACGAAACTCGATTGCGACGGCGTGCTTGCCATCGACCCGGATGCGGTGGGCTACTTCCGCGTCGAATATTCCCCCTCGCTGCGTAACGCACTGGTGGCGAAGTTGACGCAACTGCCGCCGGCATTGCGCCTGAAACTGCTTGCCGATTCCTGGGCCCTGGCGTCAGTCGGCCGTTTGCCGGCAAGTAGCTATCTTGATCTGCTGGTGAGTCTTGGCGACGAATCGAAGCGGGCGATCTGGTCGGAAATCCTCGACCGTCTGAAAACCTTGGACAAGTTGACCACGAGTACGCCGGTCAGCGAGGCACAGCGTCGAAAGGCGGTCGCTTTGCTCGCGCCGAAATTCAACTCGCTGGGCTGGCAGCCGGGCGCCGACGACTCCGCCGAGGTCCGCGAACTGCGTGGCGAACTTGCCGTGGCACTGGCTCGCTATGGCGATGAAACAGTTGTCGTCGAGGCCAGGAAGCGCTTCGGGCGCTTTCTTGTTGAACCGGCGAGTTTGCATCCGTCCTTGGTTGGCCCGGTTACAGAAATCGCCGGCCGCTATGCTGATCAGGCAACCTACGATGTCCTTCTTGCCTTGGCCGGCAGCGCTCAGAGCCAGGAGGATGCCCAGCGTTATGCGGATGCAATAAGTACGGCTGTGGACCCCAAGCTGGCTAGCCAGAATCTGCAGCTGGCGCTTTCCGACAAACTTCCGCAGCTCATTGCCAGGGGCATACCCGCGGCTGTGGCCGACAATGGACATGGCGCTTTGGCATGGTCCTTTGCCAAGGCGCATGGCGGCGAATTGCTCAAGCGGGTTCCTGAAAGCGGCCAGAGCCGATATTTGCCGGAAATCGTTGCACAGTCGTCGGATGCGGCGGTGGCCGACGATCTGCTGGCCTATGTCAAAGCCAATCTGCCTCCGGAAGCATTGACAGAAGCCAACCGCACCGCCGACCAGATACGTTTCCAGGCGCGGCTCAAGTCACGCCTTCTGCCGCAAATTGCAGCGGCACTTTCCGTCACTCGTGAGGAGAACGCCCAATGAAAATATTCCCCGCAATTCTGTTGTTGATTGCCGCCACGCCGGTCCTGTCGGCAGGCACGACACATTACACCGTGCAAACCCAAGGCAAGAAGGCCGGCGAACAAATCACGCAAGTGGCCGACGACGGAACGGTTTCGGTCGATTTCAGCTTCCGCGACAATGGCCGCGGGCCCGACTTGAAAGAACAGTTCAAGCTGGCGAAAGACGGCACTTTCCTCAACTATTCCGCCACCGGCAAATCCGAGTTCGGGGCGCCGATCGACGATTCCTTCGTTCGCAACGGCGACCAGGCCGAATGGAAGTCGCTGGCCGATCGCGGCAACACGAACCTGACGCGCCCCGCGATGTACGTACCCACCGAAGCCTGGGCCGAAGTCGTGGCGCGTATCGCCCGTGCCATCGCCTTGCAACCCGGCCAGCGCATCGCGGCGCTGCCCGCTGGCGAATTATCGGTCGAAAAACTGCGCGATGAAAGCCTGCAGCTCAACGGCAGCAGACGGGATGTCTCCCTCTACGCCGTATCCGGATTTTTCACTGAACCCGCTTACGTGTGGCTGACTCGCGCGCCGGAATTGCGCCTGTTCGCTTCTATTTTTCCGGGCTGGCTAACGGTGATTGAAACCGGCTGGGAGTTGGTCGGCGAGCGCCTTGAGCAGCAGCAAACGGACGCGGCAGGCGCGACGCTGCGTACCTTGGCGGAGCGATTGCGCCATCCTTTGCCCTCGCCGATCCTGATTCGCAATGCCCGCGTCTTCGATGCCGAGCATGCCGGCCTCGGAGCCGCGGAAGACGTATACATCAATGACGGCCGCATCGCTGCGATCTATGCCGCCGGTTCTTCCGCACAGGAGGCGGCATCTGTAATCGATGCCGGTGGCCGGGTGCTGCTGCCGGGCCTGTTTGACATGCACGATCACGAATCACGTTGGAGCGCCATGCAGCAGATCGCCGGTGGTGTCACCACGGCCCGCGACATGGGCAACGACAATGTCGTGCTGGCAGCGCTCAAGCAAGACATCGAACGCAACGCGACGATCGGGCCGCGTATCGTGCGACTCGGCTTCATCGAAGGAGAAAGCGAATTCTCGGCGCGTCTGGGTTTTGTCGTTTCCGATCTCGACGGCGTCAAGCGCGCCGTTGACTGGTACGCGCAGCGCGGCTATCCGCAGATCAAACTGTACAATTCCTTCAAGCCGGAATGGGTGTCGGCCACCACTGAATACGCACATCAGCGCGGGCTTCGCGTCAGCGGTCACGTGCCGGCCTTCATGCGTGCCGAAGACGCCGTGCGCCAGGGTTATGACGAGATCCAGCACATCAACCAGGTGATGCTCAATTTCTTTGTCAAACCGACCGATGACACCCGCACGCTACTGCGCTTCGACCTGCTCGCCGAACAGGCCCACGGCCTCGACCTGGATTCCACTGCGGTGCGCGATTTCATCAGGTTGCTGCAGGAAAAGCCCATTGTCATCGACCCGACGCTGGCCACATTCGAGGCGCCTTTCACACAACTCCAGGGTGAGCCCGACCCGACCTTCGGCAAGATTGCTGACCATTTGCCGACGGTATTGCAAAGAAACCTGCGCACCAACTCCATGAATGTCACGACCGAAAACGTCGCGCGTTATCGCGCCTCCTACGCCAAGATGGTCGACTTCGTCGGGCTGCTCTATCGCTCCGGCATTCCGCTGGTGGCCGGCACCGACAACATGGCCGGCTTCACCTTGCATCGCGAGTTGGAACTCTACGTCAAGGCCGGCATTCCACCCGCCGAGGCGCTGCGCATCGCCACCTGGAACGGCGCCAAATACACGCGCACCCTGGATCGACTCGGCTCGATCACGCCCGGCAAGCTGGCCGATCTCATCCTGGTCGAAGGCGACCCGACCCAGGACATCGCGGCGATCCGCCGCATCTCGCTGGTCATGAAAGAGGGCGCAGTTTATTACCCGTCCGAGATCCATGCCGCCACCGGCATCAAACCCTTTGAGCCGCCACTTTTGCCGAACAAGAAATAGGGATGCCTCCATGCGGAAAATTTCCCCGCAAAAGTCTCACGACTCCGGGAGATTCATCTTGCGCAGGACGGCCTTGAAGCGTGGATCAGGCACGAGGTTCTTGAGGAGCGGATCGTCTCTGACCCCGGCAAGGCCTGAGTCGTGCTGCCCGTAGGCGCGCTCAAGCCAGGCAAATGCGCGATCCCGGTCGTTGCGATCGGCATAGTTCCGTGCGATTGCGTAGGCCGCTTGCCCAGCGAATCTTGCCTCCGCCACTGCGAGAGCCGCATCGGATTCACCTCGCCGACCCAGTCTGTCGAGTGCCAGCGCCATGCCAACCTGGCGACTTCCGGCGTCGGATTCTCGCCCAAATTCGGCAAGTGCTGGCTCGGGTCGGTCCTCGGCCAACAGTACGATTCCGAGTTGATAATGTGCAGAAGTGCTACCCGTAGAACTGAGCTCAACGGCTTTGCGAGTGGCCGCTTCGGCTTCCTTCAATTGACCACGGCGGTAACGCAAATCTCCAAGTGTGAAATAGCTCAATGGATCAAGGGGATCACGTGTCAACGCGGCAAGGGCAAGTTGGAGCCCCTCGTCAAAGTGCCCCTGCGCGCTCACCACACCGCCTGCCCGTCTCAACGCAATGACGTTCCCGGGGTCGAGCGAAATTGCTACCTTGAAATGAGCGAGGGCTTTCTCCCAGTTCCAGTCAAGAACGGACAAGACCTGGCCCATGGCGACGTGGGCATCCGCAAGTTGCGGATCAAGCTTTAGCGCTTTTTCGGCCGCCCCATACGCATCGGCACGCGCTTCGGCATGGGGTATTGTCATAAACGAACCAAAATTGGCGGCATGAAACAGCGCCAATGTCGCCCAGGCAGGGGCAAACTGAGGATCGAGCTTGAGCGCTTGCTGAAGATATCCAATCGCCCTTTCATCTCCCTCTGGTGTTGAAATTTGATAGAGGGACCGCGCCTTTAGATACAGTTTGTAGGCGTCTTGGCTCTGCGTCCCCTTGGCCTTCGGCATGCCTTCGGCGAGCAGCGACACCTTCAAGGCCTTGACCACTTCGCCGGCGATATCGTCCTGGATCTTGAAAATGTCATCGAGCTTGCGCTCATAGGTCTCCGACCAGAGATGATCACCGCTGTCGGCGCGGATCAACTGCACCGTGATGCGCAATTGCTTGCCGGATTTACGGACGCTGCCTTCGAGGATATTGGCAACGTGTAGCTTGCCGGCAATCGCCGCGATATCGTCTGCCTTGCCCTTGAAATAGAAGGACGAGGTTCTTGCCGGCACATGCAAGCCGGGTACCTTGCCCAGCAGACCGATCAATTCCTCGGACAACCCATCGGAGAAATACTCCTGGTCCTTCTTCTCGCTCATATCCAGGAAGGGCAGTACGGCGACCGATTTCTCGCTGATGATGGCCGCCGGCAAGACAGCAGCCGGTGCAGGGCGTGCGGCTTCGGAGTTCGCCTGCTGTCTCGACTGCCACGACGCGAAGCCGACCAGCGCCATCACGGCGACTGCGGCAACCACGCCGACTGCCGTTCTATTCTTGCGTAGTACCTTGCTCGCCTGACTCGCCATGGCCTCCGGCTTAGCCTCGATCTTCTGTCCCTTCAGGTAACGCTCGATGTCGTCGGCCAATGCCTTGGCGCTGTCATACCGTTCTGTTGGATTCTTCTTCAGCGCCTTCTGCACGATGCTGTCGAGGTCGCCCTTGAGCATCGTGAGGATTTCCTTGGGACTGCTGCCTCTGGCCGCTGCCGTGGTCGGGTTGATGTCCGAAGCACTGGGCTTGGTCGGTTCGACACTGAGGATGGCTTCTTCCAGCGCCGCCCGGGAGCCCCGAGTCATTTGATAGGGCAGGGTGCCAGTGAGCAGTTCATGCAGCACCACCCCCAGTGAATAGACATCACTGCCCACCCCCAATGCCTTCCCCTGGATTTGTTCCGGTGATGCGTATTGCGGACTCAAGGCCCGACCACTGACCTGCGTCAGCTCCGTCTCGTGGGCTTCACCATCCGTCATCAGCTTGGCAATGCCGAAGTCGAGTAGACGTACCTCGCCATCTTTGGTGACGAGGATGTTGGCCGGTTTCAGATCGCGATGAATGACGTTCTGCCGGTGCGCATACTGGACAGCGGCAAGCACCTGTTGGAACAAACCGAGTCGTTCCGTAATGCCCAGCTTCCGCGCATCGCACCAGGAGGTGATGGCTTCACCCTCGACGTATTCCAATGCCAGATAGGGCTGGCCATCGGCAGTGACACCGGCGTCATAGAGCCGGGCGATGTGGGCGTGCACCAGCGTCGCGAGAATGTCCCGCTCCCGGGCAAAACGTTCAGCCAGTTGGCTCCTGGCCAGATTGCTGTGAGGAAGCTTCAGCGCCACCTGACGCTTGAGTGTGCCATCAGTGCGCTCACCCAGCCACACCGAGCCCATGCCGCCGCGGCCCAATTCGCGGATCAGGCGATAGGGGCCGACGATGGTGCCGGCATCGAGACCGGAACTCTTCCCGGAAAGTACCGCATCGATGCTTGGTCCGAGGTCCGGCAGATCAGTCAGGGACTCCTGGTTCCGGAGTTCACCGTTCTCGGTCAGGAGTGAATTACGCAGGGCCGACGCCAAGTCCTGATGTTCCGCCGGCAGCGCCCTAAGCCAGGCTTGCCGTCCCGCTGCATCGAGCGGCAGGGCTTCATCGAGCAGACGGCTCATGCGGATCAGGTCGGCGGCGGATAAAGCCATGTTCGATGGGCGACGATGGAGTCAGGCCAACTCTTACATATGTCGTCTGAGTTGTCCACCGTTGGTCGCGATCTGGCTGTGATTGGCGTAACGGGAAGCGTCGGTGCTTTTTGTGTATTGGCTATGACGACGCGAAACTTTCTTCAAAGCCATGTCCGGTTTCCTGACTTCATTACGTCCTGAAAGGTGAAGGACGCATGAATGGGCCGGATGAAATCACCCCGACAATCGACACTGGAAAGGATATCAACATGAACGCTACGCAGACGATAATATTTTCGAATGAGAGGCATCAAAAGCTGACCATGGCGGCTGAAGCAGTTCGCGCTTTGGTAAGCGTGGTCTTCGTTACAGCCATCCTTTTTCCAGCCGCGCTGTCTTTCGTCGCGGCCGGCACGCCGGCATTGGCCTGACTTTGATGGCGCACGGCCTATCCTGCGCCATGAAACATCCGGCATCGCCCCTCACTCCCGGCCTCTCTCCCGCGAGGGGAGAGAGGAGACAGGCTGCTTCCCTCTACCCTCGTGGGAAGGAGGGTTTGAGGGCGAGGGAGAGTGGTTCATTCAAAATTCTTATTCGACCTGGGCAAGCGTTCATTGGATCACCCACAGGCAGCTAGCCGAGCCGCTTGAAGAGTTCCTTCACCGCTGCCACTCTGTCGCGCAATGCGGGCGAGGCGCGTTTCCAGGTCAGCTTGTCCGGTCCGGCCAGTTTGAAGCTGCGGTCCTTCTGGATCAACTCGATGATGCGTACCGGATCGATGGGCGGACTGGGGATGAATTGCAGTTGTATCGAATTTTCTCCGGCATCCAGTTTGGCAATACCGAGTTTGCGCGCACCGATGCGCAGCCGGTGAGTCTCCAGAAGCGCCTGCGCCTGTGGCGGCATTTCGCCGAAGCGGTCGACTAGCTCTTCCTGCATGCCGCGCAATTCGTCCTCGTCTTCGCAGTTGGCGAGGCGTTTGTAGAGGGTCAGCCGCTCGTGCACGTCAGGACAGAAGTCATCAGGCAGGAGTGCCGGTGTGCGCAGGTTGATCTCCGAGGTGACACCGAGTGGTTGTGTTAGATCGGGCAGGTCCTTGCCCTCTTTCAAGGCTTTCACCGCTGCATTGAGCATCGACGTGTACAGCGAAAAACCGATTTCGTGAATCTCGCCACTCTGGTTTTCGCCCAGCACTTCGCCGGCGCCGCGAATTTCCAGATCGTGCATGGCGAGGAAAAATCCTGAGCCGAGTTCCTCCATCATCTGGATTGCTTCGAGGCGCTTCTTCGCCTGGGCGCTTGGCTTGGCGTCTTCGTGCGTTAGCAGATAGGCATAGGCCTGATGGTGCGAACGACCGACCCGGCCGCGCAGTTGATGAAGCTGGGCGAGGCCGAACTTGTCGGCCCGGTTGATGACGATGGTATTGGCGTGGGGGTTGTCGATACCGGTCTCGATGATGGTGGTACAAAGCAGCAGGTTGTGCTTCTGTTGGGTGAATTCGCGCATCACCCGCTCCAGTTCGCGCTCCGGCAACTGGCCGTGGCCGACGATGATGCGGGCATCGGGCAGCAGCTTGGCGAGGCGCTCCTGCATGGTCAGGATGGTGTCGACTTCGTTGTGCAGGAAGTAGACCTGCCCGCCGCGCTTGAACTCGCGCAGGCAAGCCTCGCGCACCAGACCGGGCGACCATGTCGACACGAAGGTCTTGATGGCCAGTCGCTTCGATGGCGGCGTGGCGATCACCGAGAAATCGCGCAGTCCTTCCAGCGACAAACCCAGCGTGCGTGGAATCGGCGTTGCCGTCAGTGTCAGCACATCGACCTCGGCGCGCAGCGCTTTGAGCGCTTCCTTCTGGCGGACGCCGAAGCGGTGCTCCTCGTCGATGATGACCAGCCCGAGGCGGGAGAATTGGACGTCGGCCTGGAGCAGCCGGTGGGTACCGATGAGGATGTCGATCTTGCCGGCGCCGAGATCGGCAATCGCCTGCTTCTGTTCCTTCTCGCCCTTGAAGCGCGACAGCTCGGCGAGCTTGATCGGCCAGTCGGCGAAGCGGTCGGAGAAGTTCTGGAAATGTTGTTCGGCCAGCAGCGTGGTGGGGCACAACACCGCTACTTGTTTGCCACCGGCGACAGCGACGAAGGTGGCGCGCAATGCCACCTCGGTCTTGCCGAAACCAACGTCGCCGCAGACCAGCCGGTCCATGGGCTTGCCGGAGCGCATGTCCTCGACCACGGCATTGATGGCGGCCTGCTGGTCGGGCGTTTCCTCGAAGCCGAAACCGTCGGCGAAAGCCTCCAGATCATGGCTCTTGAAGTCGAAGCGGTGGCCCTGACGGGCAGCACGCTGGGCATAAAGCGAGAGCAGTTCGGCGGCGGTATCGCGCACCTGCAGCGCCGCTTTGCGCTTGGCTTTGTCCCACTGACCGGAGCCGAGCTTGTGCAATTCGACCGCTTCCGGATCGGCACCGCTGTAACGCGAAATGACATGCAGATGCGATACCGGCACGTACAGCGTGGCGCCTTCGGCATATTCGAGATGGAGGAATTCCGTATCACCGTCGCCGTAGTCGAAATGAATCAGTCCGCGGTAACGGGCGATGCCGTGATTCTCGTGCACCACCGGATCGCCGATCTTGAGTTCAGACAGATCGCGCAGCCAGCCGTCGAGGCTGGTGCGGCGGGCATCGCTGCGCTTGCCACGCGGTCTTGCCGTGGCCGCATAGAGCTCGTTTTCGGTGATGATGGCGAGGCCGGCATCGGCAAGCGTAAAGCCGCCGGAAAGCGGTCCGGCGCCCAGGACCAACTTGGCATCGCTGCCCAGGAAGGCCGCGAAATCGGTGCAGGATTCCGGCTTGAGGCCATATTCGCCTAGGTATTCGAGAATGGTCTCGCGCCGCCCCGGTGATTCGGCGAGCAACAATGTGCGGCCGGGAAATTCGTTGAGAAAAAGCTTCAGCGCCGCCAGCGGATCATCGGCTTTGCGGTCGACGGCGATGGCGGGCAATCTTTTCACCACAGAGGACGCAGGGATCGCAGAGGAAATCGATGCAAACTCTTTGTCTTTCTCTGCGTCCTCTGCGCTCTCTGCGGTGAAAATCCTAAGCACCCCATACCGTTTTGCCGCCACGAAAAACTGCTCGTCGGAAAGGAACAGCGCGGCCGGCGGCAGGATCGGCCGGGCGCGCTCGCCCTTCATCAGATCGAAGCGGCTCTTGGTGTCGCGCCAGAATTCGCCGATGGCGGCGGGCACGTCATGGTGCAGGAGCAGCAGCGCATCGTCGGGCAGATAATCGAACAGGGTGCCGGTGGCGTCGAAGAACAGCGGCAGGTAGTACTCGATGCCGGCCGGCGCGACGCCGTTGGAGACGTCGCGGTAGATCGGCACGCGCGAGGCATCGCCTTCGAAGGTTTCGCGGAAGCGGCTGCGGAAACCGCCACGGCCGGCGTCGTCGAGCGGAAACTCGCGGGCCGGCAGCGTGCGGATTTCCGGCACCGGGTAAAGGGTGCGCTGCGAGTCGACGTCGAAGGTCAGAATCTTCTCGATTTCGTCATCGAACAGGTCGAGGCGGAAGGGCAGGGCGGTGCCCATCGGAAACAGGTCGACCAAGCCGCCACGCACCGAGAATTCGCCCGGTGCGACGACCTGAGTGACATGCTGATAACCGGCCAGGGCCAGTTGCGCGCGCAGCCGGTCGAGGTCGAGGCGTTGGCCTTTTTTCAGGAAGAAAGTATGCGCGGCGAGAAACGCCGGCGGCGCCAGCCGCGTGATCGCCGTGCTGGCCGCCACCAGTAGCACGTCGCACTGCCCTTGCCCGACCGCGTAGAGCGTTGCCAGGCGTTCCGAGATCAGGTCCTGATGCGGCGAAAACTGGTCATACGGCAGCGTCTCCCAATCGGGCAGCAGATTTACGCGCAGGCCGGGCGCGAACCAGGCGATCTCCTCCTCCAGTCGCTGCGCATCGAGCGGGCTGGCCGGGATGACCACCAGCAAGCGGCCGGGGCGCGATAGCTGGGCGATGGCCAACGCATCCGCCGAGCCGGCGAGGACCGGCAGATCGCGACGGTCGCCAGGTTTGGGTAATGCAGCGGCAATGCCGGAAAGCAAAGGAACGGCGGGGGAGGTCACGACGGGGAATGGGGACTGCCGAGGAAGGTGCCGATTATAGCGGCTCGACTTGGGCCACCCTGCCGCTGTCCTGCCAACGTATTCAATTGCAATAAAACGCGTCGGCGCTATTTCAGGCAGCGGCCAAACCAGGCGTTGATGGTTTGCGCGGCGCGTTCGAGGGCGCCCGGTTCCTCGAAACTGTGCGAGGCACCGGGGAGAATGACAATTTCGTGAGGGCCTTGAAGCAATGCGTCCACCTGTTGATTGACTGCCGTGACATCGACATCGGCGGAGCCGGTCAGCAGCAGCAGCGGACAGGCCAATTCCCGGAGCGGCTGCATCCCGGCGACGTCCGGCCGACCGCTGCGGCTGGCCAGTGCCTTGAGCGGCGATTCCGCTTTGTTGGCGGCGCGGACCATGGCGCCGGCCGCCTCGTCATGGGCCAGACAACCCAGCGGCAGCGGCTCCAGTTTGGGCTGATGGCGCACCCATTCGATGACGGCAAGAATGCGCGTTGCCAGGAGGCTGACGTTATGCCAGGTGTCAGGCGCCTTGTGCTCCTCGCCGCGCGTGAGCAGCGCCACCTGAAGTGTTGCCAGACGATGCCGATTGAGTACCGCGGCAATGTAGGCGTTACGCGAATCGCTGAGTTTGGCGTTGCCGCGCTCGGTGATCAGCACCAGGCCGCGGGCGTCAGGCGCATCCATCAGCCGCCCGTTCAGCCAGACATCGCCGGCCAGCAGTCCGATTTCGGTGTCGCGGAATTTCATCATGCAGCGATTCTAATCGGGATGCGCCGCGCGCCGAAAGGCTTGTCGAATCTGCCGAAACGGCCGGCGATGGGCGCCGCGCAGTGCGGGCAGTTGCCAAACGGCGTGACGTCGTAGCGCCCGATGACGTACCAGTCGCGCTCGATCAGCGCGGCGCCGCAAGCGGGGCAGAGCGTGGTGCCGCCGGTGGTGTCATGCACATTGCCGGTGAAGACATGATGCAGACCCTGGTCGCGGGCAATGCGGCGGGCGAGGCTCAGCGTGGCCGGTGGTGTCGGCGCGATGTCGGTGAGCTTCCAGTCGGGATGGAAGGCGCTGAAATGCAGCGGCACGTCCGGCCCCAGTTCCTTTGCCACCCATTGCGCCAGCGCCGTGAGTTCAGCATCGCCGTCATTGAGCCCCGGTATCAACAGGGTCGTGATCTCCAGCCAGCAATTGGTATCGTGGTGCACATAGGCCAGCGTGTCGAGCACCGGCTGCAGTTTGGCGCCGCATTGTTTGACGTAAAAGGCATCGGTAAAACCCTTCAGGTCGATGTTGGCCGCATCCATCTTGGCGAAGAATTCACGGCGTGGCTCGGCCATGATGTAGCCGGCGGTAACGGCGACCGAATGGATGCCGAGCGCGTGACAGGCGTCGGCAGCGTCGATGGCGTATTCAGCAAAGATCACCGGGTCATTGTAGGTGAAGGCGACGCTCTTGCAGCCATGTCGCAGGGCAGCCTTGGCAATGGCTTCGGGCGAGGCCTGGTCCATCAGGCGGTCGCTGTCGCGCGATTTGGAAATATCCCAGTTCTGGCAGAACTTGCAGGCAAGATTGCAACCGGCGGTGCCGAACGAAAGCACGCTGGAGCCGGGGTAGAAGTGGTTGAGCGGCTTCTTCTCGATCGGGTCGATGCAGAAGCCGGAACTGCGCCCGTAGGTGGTGAGCACGATCTGGTCGCCCTGGCGGGCCCGGACGAAACAGGCAGCGCGCTGGCCGTCGTGCAAATGACATAAGCGCGGGCACAGGTCGCATTGCAGCCGGCCATCTTCCAGGGCATGCCACCAGCGACCCGGATGAATGGCAGCTCCGGTCTCGAGCGCCTCGAGCGGGGCGTTGGATTTGTCGCTCATGCGGGGTGCCCGGCTTCCTTCCCTTCCTTCCATTTCTCGACGCGATAGCGCGATAGGCGAATGTCATCATCCCAGAAATCAGCCGGCAGGCCGGCCTTGCTCTTCAGCTGGGCGAGAAATTGCCGCGGCTCGGCCAGGCTTTCCCAGACCTGCGGCAGGAAGGTGCTGCGATGTCGCCGATATTCCAGAATCACGCCATCGACACCCGGGCGCAGTTGCCGCAAAGCGTCTTCCTGATCGACAAAATGCAGCGGCGTCGCTGCCGTCAGCAGCGAGACTTCGACCCGGGTGCGGGCCAGTTCATCGCTGCGCAAGGGAGGAAAACGCGGATCGCGCAACGCGGCGGCAAGGGCATTTTCGCGAACGTCATGATCGAGCAAGCGCCTGGCCTCGAGCGAACCGATGCAGCCGCGCAGTTGCCCGTTTTGCGTCAGCGTGACGAAGGTGGCGCCGGCTTCGGCGAGGCGCGGATGCGCCGGCTCCGGCAACGCTGCCGCTTCGGCAGCGCAGGCGGCGGTGATGGCATTGCGGGCGCGGGCGAGCAGGGCGGCGCCGAGGGCGTCGTCAGCGGTGGGGTCAATGGTGGATTCTGTGTTGGACATTTGACTGACCTTCGGACGGTTCGGTGAAGGCGAAGGCTGCATAACCGACGACACGCGAGCGGTCACCGGCAGTGTCGCCGGAGTTGCGCAGATCGAGCAGGCTGGCGTGCAGATGGCGTCGCCGTGCGACGTCCAGCAGACCATTGAGCGGCGTGGCGCCGCACGCGTCTTCATGACTGGTGAGCGGTTGCAGCGCCAGCACCTTGGCGGCGGTGGCGGCATCCAGCACTTGTGCGTTCGCATAGGGCTGGTAGTGGGACAGATCGGAACTGATCGCGATCAGGGTTTCCGCGCCGCCCCAAAGGGCATCGATGACGGCGGCGACCTCTTGCGCTGTTGCCTGACCGACGACCAGCGGCAGCAACGTGAAGTCGTCGAGGACGCTTTGCAGGAAAGGCAGTTGCACTTCCAGCGAGTGCTCCTGGGCGTGGGCGAGATCCGACAGTTGCACTTGCGGCAGGCGCAGCGCGATCTGCGCGGCGGCGGCATCGATAGGGACGTTACCCAGCGGCGTCGCAAATGCCGTAGCGGTGGGCAGCGCCAGACCACGCAGCGCAACGCGGTGTGCCGGGCCGAGCAGGACAACGCGGCGGATCTGCCCGCGCAGGGGTGCCAGCAGGGCGTAGGCAGCGGCAGCGATCGGCCCCGAGTACACGTAGCCGGCATGCGGCACGAGCAGCGCCTTGGGCGTCAAAACGGGTCCGGTTGGCAGCTTCGCCTCGCGCAGCATGCGGGCGATGTCGTGCCTGAGGATGTCTGGTCCGGCCGGATAAAACATGCCGGCAACGGCCGGCTGGCGTGGCTGTGTCATGGCGTGGACTCTTTGGCCGGTTCAATGTGGCCGGTTGCTGAATGGCCGACTGATCGAAGCGAAAAATTTCTCGGTGTTCATTCTATTCCTTACAATTGCGCCATGACCTGTTTCGCATTGGTTCCCGCCGCCGGCAGCGGCTCGCGCATGGGCGCTGAACGGCCCAAGCAATACCTTCAGCTGGCCGGCCTGCCGCTGATTCGCCATGCCCTGGCCACACTCTGCGCGGTGCCGGCGATCGCCCGCGTCTTCGTCGTCCTGTCGCCCGATGACGAAGAATGGGCGCGCCATGACTGGACCGCGCTTGGCGACAAATTGATGCCAATGTATTGTGGCGGGGCGACCCGTGCGGCCAGCGTCGCCAATGGCTTGCGCGCGGCAGAAAAGATGGTTGCCGCCGATGACTGGGTGTTGGTGCATGACGCGGCGCGACCCTGCCTTAGCGAGGCGCACGTTGAGGCGCTGATCGACGAGGTCGGCGACGACGAGGTCGGCGGCTTGCTGGCGGTGCCGGTGGCCGATACGCTGAAGCGCGCCGGGCCGGGTAATCGCAGCGAGGCCACGGTGCCGCGCGAAGGATTGTGGCAGGCGCAAACGCCGCAGATGTTCCGCCATGGCCTGCTGCTGCGGGCGCTCGAACAGGCGCCGGTAGTTACCGATGAAGCGTCGGCCATCGAGGCGCTGGGCTTGCGGCCGCGTCTGGTCGCCGCCGATGTGATCAACCTCAAGGTTACCTATCCGCTCGACCTGCAACTGGCCGAGTGGATTCTCAAACAGCGCGGAGCAGACGCATGACGCTTCCCTTCATTCCCTTCAGAGTCGGCCAGGGCTATGACGTCCATGCCCTGGTGCCGGGTCGCCCGCTGATACTTGGCGGTGTCGCGATTCCATATGACAAGGGCCTGCTCGGTCATTCCGATGCCGATGTATTGCTGCACGCCATCACCGATGCGCTTCTCGGCGCTGCCGGACTTGGCGATATCGGCCGGCATTTTCCCGACACCGACCCCGCCCATGCCGGCGCCGATTCGCGGGTCTTGTTGCGGGCGGCGATGCAAGCCGTCGCCGCGGCCGGCTGGCGGGTCGGCAATGTCGATGCCACAGTCATCGCCCAGGCGCCGAAGATCCTGCCCCATGCGCCGGCCATGGTGGCCAATATCGCCGCCGATCTGGGCATCGCTCCTGGCTGCGTCAATATCAAGGGCAAGACCCACGAAAAATTGGGATTTGCCGGTCGTGGCGAGGGCATTGCGGCGCAGGCGGTGGTGCTATTGGCGGGCGATGGCTGAAGCCCTGCCGGTGGCGCCGACAGCTGGGCCAGCAGCGGGGCCGAAGCAGCGATTGTTTTTTGCCTTGTGGCCCGATGCCGCCGTCGCAAATTGTCTGGATGCGGCGGCAGCGGCGGCGCACGCTGCCTGCGGTGGCCGCCGCATGCGGGGAGATTCGCTTCATTTGACATTGGCATTTCTCGGGGAGGTGCCCGCTGACCGCGCCGATGCCGCTGAAAGCGCCGCCGCAAGCGCAGCCGCGGAACTGGTCGGTGTGACATTCCAGCTCCGCTTGAACCGCCTCGGCTATTGGCGGCACAACCGCATCCTCTGGGCCGGCACCGACAGCGAGTCGGCGCCGTTGCTGGCCCTCGTCGACAAACTCGCCGCGCATTTGCGCGACGCCGGTTTTGCCCTCGAATCGCGGCGCTTTGCCGCGCACGTCACCTTGTTGCGCGATGCGCAGTGCCAGGACTTGCCTGGCTTGAACGCGCCGATCGAATGGCCGGTCAGCGATTTTGTTCTGGCCGAGTCGCAATTGTCGGCCCGTGGCGCCCGCTATCGGGTGCGCCACAGATGGTCATTGCGCACCATGCCAGCGTAACCCCGTTGCATCGGGAGGGCGCGGGTCGGGCCGCGGCATTTGGCTCGAACTCGGGCTCAAACTCGGACAGATTTCTTGTTCAAGTGTCGTGACGGGTCAGCCATCGCACCAGGACTTCGAATAATGTCTGTGGATTGACTGGCTTGGTGATGAAGTCGTTCATGCCGGCAGCCATGCAGCGGGCCCGGTCCTCGACGAAGGCGTTGGCTGTCATGGCGACGATCGGAAGCTTGGCGCCGTTGGGCTGCAAGCGTATCCGGCGGGTGGCTTCCAGGCCATCCATGTTCGGCATTTGCATGTCCATGAGGATCAGGTCATAGGTATTTCGCTCAGCTAGATTGACCGCCTGCACACCGTCTTCGGCGGTCTCGACGACCAGGCCCGAATCGTTGAGAAGATCGATGGTGACCTCCCTGTTCACCGGTTCGTCTTCGGCCAGAAGTATCCGCCGGCCTCGGCAGTCGCGGTGCAGAATCTCAATGGCCGAACCGGTCGCCGCCGCCGTAGCATGCTGATCGGGGACGCTGGGACCCTTCTTGAGTCGCGCCGTGAACCAGAAAGTGCTGCCGACGCCCAATGTGCTCGCGACCCCCGCATCGCCACCCATGAGTTGCGCCAACTTTCTGGTGATGGCCAGACCCAGACCAGTGCCGCCATACTTCCGGGTGATCGAGTTGTCGGCCTGCTCGAATGCCGTGAACAGCTTGTCGACCTTGTCCGCGGCGATGCCGATGCCTTCGTCATTTACTTCGAAACGCAACAGGACGCTGTCGGCGATATCTTCGGCGATCGTCGCGCGCAGCGTGACGGTGCCGGCCTCGGTAAATTTGATGGCGTTGTTGGCATAGTTGAGCAATGCCTGCTTGAGTCGCGTGGGATCGCCGAGCAAGTTGCGCGGCAGCGACTGGGCCGCAGTGACCAGCCTGATTCTCTTGGCCTGGGCTCGGGAAGCGCCGGCGCCGGTCGCCAGCCACAAGACTGCTTGGCGTGTAATGCGTCGGGCGCTTGGCCTGTCGAGCGACGTCCACCCAAAAACA